>NZ_FNBX01000023.1 GCF_900102485.1 Desulfovibrio legallii
CGACGTCTGGAAGTACCTGAGCACGGGATGGGCCAGACGTTTTGTGAAGCGATGGCTGGTCTGGGTGAACAGGTCAGATCTTGCCCCAATGCGCAAAGTGGGCGGACTGATTCAGAGACATCTTGAGAACATCCTGACCTTCTGCCGCCACAGGATCACCAACGGCGTGGCCGAGGGCCTCAACAGCAAGATCATGGCCATCAAGAGGAAGGCTTGCGGTTATAGGAACCGGGAGCATTTCAAGACAGCCATCTACTTCTTCTGTGGCGGTCTAAACCTCTACCCGGCCAGTTCCTGACAGGGGTTACCCACGGAAAACCCGGAAGAACCTTGTTTTTTTACGGTCTGCCGCAAGGGGTTCGTCATACCCGCGGCGGACCGTTTTTTGCGTCCTTGCGTCGGCAGCAGAGGCATGCCGCCACTGTCAGGGCAAAGAAAACTGCGCCCGCATAGCCTGTGGCCTCCAGGCCAAGCCGGTTAAAAATAAGGCTGCCGATAAAGGCGCCGCCCCCGATGCCCACATTGAAGATGCCTGAATACAGGGAAGTGGCTATATCCGCGGCATGGGCGGCCAGTTCCAGCACTCTGCTTTGGAAAAGCAGGTTGATGACGGCCATGCTGCCGCCCCAGAGCACGCACAGCGGCGCCAAAGTCTCCACCCGCGTGACGGAGACCCGGAGCAGCAGCAGGCAGAAGCCGATGACAAGCAGGGGCGCAAGGAAGGCCAGCTTGGTTCTGGCCGTGGTCAGCCGGGCGGCGAGCAGGCTGCCCGCAATGCCGGAAACCCCCATGAGCAGCAGAAAAACCGGCACGGCCCCCTCAGTAAATCCGCCTTTCCGCAACAGCAGCGGGGCAAGATAGGTATAGGCGATAAAATGGCCTGTTACGGCCAGCATGGTCTGCAGATAGAGGAGGGCAAGCTCTTTATCGTGAAAGAGGGCGGGCACGCTTTTGAAAGAGCCCGTATCCCGCGCTTCCAGCGGCGGCAGAAGCCGCCAGAGTACAAGGCCCACACAGGCCGCTGCCGCGCCGATGAGCGCAAAGGCCGCCCGCCAGCCGAAATGCTGGCCCACTATGGTGCCCAGCGGCACCCCCAGCACCGTGGCCAGGGAGCTGCCCACAATGACCACGGCAAGCCCTTTGGCCTTAGCCTCCGGCGGGGTGATGCGCACCACGATAGGGCTGGCGATGGACCAGAACACTGCGTGGGCATTGGCAATGCAGAGACGGCCCAGCATCAGCGCGACAAAATTGGTGGACAGGGCCGAAACAATATGCCCGGCAATGAATATGCCAAACAGGCAGAGCAGCAGACGCCGCCGCTCAAAGCGAGCGGTGCAGGCCGTCAGCGGCAGGGAAAGCAGGGCCACGGCCCAGGCGTATACCGTCACCAGCAGCCCGGTGAAAGCCTCTGTTTCGCCCAGGTCCGCGGCAATGGCCGGCAACAGACCAATGGGCAGAACCTCTGTGGTGACGAAGATGAATGCAGCCAGGGCCAATGCCAGAACAGGCGCCCAGAGGCGTCGGCCCTCCGGGGTCTTTACGGAAGTCATGCGGTATCCTTTTGTCCCCGCGGATGCGGTTGCAGGGACAAGGCGTGCTCCATATCTCTCATGCCCGGAATTGGCAAGGCCTGGAATCGCAGACTCCGGCGTGGGCGGCGTCCTCGCCTGGTCGGTGTGGGCGGTCCCCCGTGCAGTTCAGGCCTGCAGCGCGCCTGCGGCTGCACAGGGCGGATGCCCGCCGCCAAAGAGGCCTGCGGGCGGCGCGTCCCTGCCTTACGGCCGCGGCGCTGCGCCGTCGGCAAGCAGATCGGCTGGAGCAAGCCTGGTAAGACGCAGCGCGGTCAGCGGCTGCCGGGCGGCCACAGCCAACACATGGCCGGGCAGCTCCCGCCAGGCCAGATGCCAGATGCGCTTCCCCCATGGGTGCGGACCGTCGCAGAGCGGCAGCAGGGAAAAGGACTCCGGGTTCAGCCAGAGGCCGAGCCCTACGGCCTTGAGCAGGCTTTCCTTGCCCGTCCAGAGCCGCAGCCAGCAGTTTGCCGGGCGCGAGCTGCGGGCCAGAGCCAGGCGCTCCGCCGGGTGCAGCCCGCGCAAGGGCAGGGGAGACCCCAAAGCCGGGCGCGGCTCAACATCTACGCCCAGGGGCGGACGCCCCACGGCCAGTACCGCGTACGCGCCCGCGTGGCTCAGGCTGAAGCCCGGCCCGCCTGGGCGGCACAGGCGGGGTTTGCCCCACGGGTTCAGGGTCAGCGCGTCGTCCGCGCGCACGCCCAGCACGCGGCGCAGCAAAAGCCCGGCGGCAAGGGCGCGCAACCGGTCCTCCGGCGCGGCGCGGCGCGCCATACTCCGGCGACGGTCTGGCGTAAGGCGCGGCGCGGCTGCGGCGGCAAAGGGGGCCAAATCCGGCCAGTATGTCCAGAAAAGCTCCATGACTGTTCCCCAGCAATACCCTGCCCGGAGGCAGGATTCAAGCCAGCCCGCCAAGGCCGAAAAAATAATTACTGCGCTGTTATGCTTTGTAAAAATGGCGGCGTTGCGGCCGGAAAAGGGCCGCCTACTTGGCCTTGGAGAAATTTGCGCTTGGATTTTGCGCGGGAAGGTGCTAGGGAAGTGCTTTCCCGCGTGGTGCAGAACGTGCCGTGCGGGAGAAAGGGGCCCCGCCGTCGGGTGACGGCGGGGCTTGGGTTAAGGGGCCGGACTGCGGCAGAACAGTCCGGCCCAGGAGGAGGATGGCGTACTCAGGGCATGGGGCGCAAGGATTGCCGGTAGATTCTGGCCACCAGCTCGTGCGAGCTGGGCACCGGCGCCACGGAAAGCAAAGGCCCCAGCGATGGGGTGCATTCCACCTGCGTACAAAATTTCTCCACATCCGGCTCCTGAACCCCCAGGTTCAGGAGCTTTTGCGTCAGGCCCACGGAAAAAAGCCACTGCTCCACAGCTCTGGCGGCCTTGGGCGCTTCTTCAGGCAAACCGCGCAGGCCAGGGGCCAGCGGCGCAAGAATATCGGCCGCTACCGGCGCGCAGGCGGGGTAGCACTCCCGCACTACGGCGGGCAGCAGCACAGCCAGCCGCAGGCCGTGGGGGGCGTCGCAAACGCCCCGCAGGGGCTGCTCCAGGGCATGGGCCATGTGCAGCAGGCCGTTGTCGAAGGCCAGCCCGGCCTGGATGGCGGCCAGGCACAAGCCGTAGCGGGCTTCCAGATCGTCGGGGCACTGCAGGGCCGCGGGCAGCCAGCGGTGTACCAGGCGTACGGTTTCTCTGGCCAGCATCACCACAAAAGGATTGCTGACCGTGGTGGTGGCGGCTTCCACCACCCGGCTCAGGGCGTCCACAGAAACGTAACGGGTCTGGTCCGGTGAAAGCCCGGTCATGAGCGCGGGGTCTTCCACGGCGTAGCGCGGGTACAGGCAGTCATGGGCGATGACGGAGGCCCGGCGTTGCCGGGGCAGGGCGGCCACGGCAAAACGGTTGACTTCGCTGCCCACGCCGTGGGTCAGGGGCACGGCCGCCAGGGGCAGGGCCGTACGCGGGCGGAAGCGACAGCAGAACAGATCTTCGGCCGTAACCCCAGGGTTGGCCAAAAGCGCCGCCGCACATTTGCCGCAGTCTATGGGGCTGCCGCCGCCAATGGCCAGCACGGCCCCCGCGCCCACCACCCGCCCCAGGGCGGCGGCCTCGTCCATACAGTCTGTGGAAGGGTCAGGCGTTACGCGGTTGTAGAGGGCCAGTTTCAGTCCCTGGCTGCGGGCGGCCCGTTCGGCCTCGTCCCACGCGCCGCTGTCCCTGTAGGCGTGCCCGCCGCAAACGCAGAGCACAGAGCGCACGCCGTCTTCCCGCAGCCGGGCAAACACGCTTTCCAGCCGTTCCAGTGCCCCCACGCCCAGAAAAACCGTGGTCCGCAGACGGATCTCACGCACGGCGGCAGTATGGGGGCAGGGGGCGATGGTCATAGTTTCCTCCGGCGAGCCGCAATGGAATTGCGGCAGAACCGGTTCGGGCGGGGACAAAGCCCGGACGGGGTACTTTGCCTGCAGCATTCGCCGCAAGCTGCCCCAAAATAGGCCGGAAGTTTTTTTAGGTCAAGGAGCTGCGCAATTTTTCACATATTTTTTTTGTCTAAAATTTTGCATGATCACGAAACTGTCACAAACGGTTAGGTTTTTTTGTCCGGATTTTTATGGGGCAGGGCGCGTTGCGTCCGCCCCGGCAGCAGCGTATACTGCCCGCGTTCTTTATCCTTCAACCCTGCGGCGGCAGGCCGCTTGTTTATGACTGTACACGAAATTCGCGCGCTCCTGGCGGCGGACAAGCCCACCGTGGGCACCTGGCTTCAGTTGCCGTCGCCCGACGTGGCCGAGCTCATGGCCCGGGCGGGGTACGATTGGGTGGCAGTGGATATGGAGCACGGCTCCTTCGGCCGTACCGGGCTTCCGGATATTTTCCGGGCCATTGAATGCGGCGGCGCCGCGCCCTTTGCCCGGCTGGGCGAAGCCAGCAAAACACAGATCAAAGCCGCCCTGGAGGCCGGCGCGCAAGGGCTGATCTTTCCCATGATCGAAAGCCGCGCCCAGCTCGACAGGGCCATCGACCTTTCGGTTTATCCCGGCCAGGACAACTGGCGCGCGGCAGGGGAAACCGCCCCGGAATACCGGGGGGTGGGCTTCTGCCGGGCCAATGCCTTCGGCAAGGATTTTGACGCCTACCGCGAACAGCGCGCGCCGGAGCTTTTTCTGGTGGCGCAGATTGAGCATATCCGCGCCGTGGAGCAGCTGGAAGCCATTGTTTCCCACCCGCGTCTGGACGCCATCATGGTGGGGCCCTATGATCTTTCCGGCTCCATGGGCCTGACGGGGTGCTTTGGCCATCCCGACTTCCAGGCTGTTATGGCCCGCATTGCCGCTGTCTGCGCCCGCTGCGGGGCGCGCATGGGCCTGCACATCGTGCAGCCCGATCCGGAGGAACTGGCCCGGCAGACGGCGGCGGGCAGCCGGTTTATCGCCTACGGCATTGATTCCGTCTTTTTGTGGGGCGCTGCGGAACGCCCCCGGCAGGAGGGCAGGCAGTGAACATTACCGTCTTCGGCGGGTCGGGCTTTCTCGGCTCGCATATCTGTGACAAACTTTCCGAGGCCGGGCACGCGGTCACCATTGTGGATCTGCACCCTTCCCCCTGGCTGCGCCAGGACCAGACCATGCTCACGGGCAATATTCTGGACGAGACGGTGGTCCACAAGGCTGTGGAAGGCGCGGATATGGTCTTCAACTATGCCGGCATAGCCGACATCGGCGAGGCCAACAACCGCCCGGTGGATACGGCCCGCATCAACGTGGTGGGCAACGTCATGGTGCTGGAGGCCTGCCGGCAGGCGAAGGTCAGGCGGTACATCTTTGCCAGCTCGCTGTACGTGTACGGCAAATCCGGCGGCTTTTACCGCTGCAGTAAGCAGGCCTGCGAACTCTATATTGAGAACTACCAGGCCATGCACGGCCTGCCCTACACTATCCTGCGCTACGGTTCGCTCTACGGGCCGCGCTCGGACAGGCGCAACGCCATCCACCGTTTTGTGTATGAGGCCCTTTCCACCGGCAGCATCACCTATTACGGCGCGCCCATGGCCCTGCGCGAATACGTGCATGTGGACGACGCCAGCGCCGCCACCGTGGCCGTGCTGGCCCCGGAATTTGAGAATCAGAACATCATCATTTCCGGCAATCAGCCCATGCGGGTGGGCGATCTTTTCAAAATGATGGGCGAAATGCTGGGCAAGGAGCTGGAGATCAAATACCAGAACGACCCCAACAGCGGCCACTACCAGATCACCCCTTACGCCTTTATGCCCAAGGTGGGGCGCAAACTGGTGCCGCCCCTGACCGTGGATCTGGGGCAGGGCATTCTGCGCGTTATGGAAGAAGAGCACCGGCAGATGCATCCGGAATTGGCGTCCGAGGGGGGGTATCTGCTCCCCACCGACGACTGAAATGCCGCGTCTTTTTGTTTGTGGCGGCGTCAGGGCGCGCTTTGGCTCCGGTCGAGTACCAAAGACGTACACTCCCGTCGCCAAGAGCACGTCCTTCAAAAAATTTTGCCCGCTGACCAGATTTGACAACAGCATAAATCAGGCCCTCAAGGAGCCGACCCATGAACATCATTGCCATTATTCCCGCACGGATGGGTTCCAGCCGCTATCCCGGCAAACCTCTTGCGCTCATCCACAACGTGCCCATGGTGGGGCATGTGGCCTTCCGCACGGCCATGAGCAAGACCCTGGCCGCCACCTATGTGGCCACTTGCGACGAAATTATTGAAAATTATTGCAAAGATGCGGGCCTGCCCTGCGTCATGACCGGCGACCACCATGTGCGCTGCTCCACCCGTACGGCCGAGGCTCTGCTCAAAATCGAGGCTGCCACTGGCAAAAAGGCCGACATCGTAGTTATGGTCCAGGGCGACGAGCCCATGGTCCGGCCTGAGATGATCGACGCCGCCGTGGCCCCCATGCTGGCCGACCCTGCCATCAACGTGGTCAACCTCATGGCTGAAATGGACACCCTGGAAGAATTTGAGGATCCCAACGAAGTAAAAGTGGTGGTGGACCGCAACAACGATGCCCTCTACTTCTCGCGCGAGCCCATTCCTTCGCGCAAGAAGGGCGCGGACAAAGTGCCCATGCGCAAGCAGGTCTGCATCATACCCTTCCGCCGCGATTACCTGCTCCGCTTCAATGAGCTGGAGGAAAGCCCTCTGGAAATTTATGAATCCGTGGATATGCTGCGCATTCTTGAATACGGCGAAAAAGTGCGCATGGTGCCCACCACCTGCCGCACCTGGAGTGTGGATACGCCCGAAGACCTGGCCCGCGTGGCCCGGCTTATGGAAGGCGACGACCTCATGCGCGAGTACAGCAAATAGATGGGCGCTTCCCTGCCCCCACACGGCTCAGAGCCGTCCGGCCCAGCAGCGGCGTCCGGGCCTTCCCGCCCCGATGAAGCGGCAGGCACAGGGCACGGCGGCCCGCCCTGTCTGGGGCAACGCCTGGCCGCGGCCCTGGAAGAGCTGTGGATAGCCCTGTTCGCCTGGGTGCCCACGCCCCTGGGGCTGGCCCTGCGCCTGCTGGCCTGGCGCTGGCTGTTTGCCCGCTGCGGGTCCGTGCGTTTCGGCACCGGGCTCACCCTGGCCGGATGCCCCCACATGCGCCTGGGCGACAATGTGCGCCTGGGGCGGGGCTGCTTTGTCACCGCTACGGACGGCACGCTGGTGCTGCACCACGACGTGGCCTTATCGCCCTGCGTGCATGTGGGGGCGGACGCGGGCCGCATCGAAATCGGCGCGCACACGGCCGTGGGGCCGGGCACGGTCATCCGTGCGGCCAACCACCGCATTGCCCGGCAGGATGTGCCCATCATGTGTCAGGGCCATGTGCCGGGGCAGATCGTTATTGAAGAGGACGTCTGGATCGGGGCCAACTGCGTCGTCACCCCGGACGTGCGCATCGGGCGCGGGGCCGTGGTGGGCGCGGGGGCTGTGGTCACCCGCAATGTGGCCCCATTCACCATCGTGGGCGGCGTGCCCGCCAAGGTCATCGGCATGCGCGGCATTGCCGCTCCCCAGAGCGGCCCCGCCCATCCGCAGGAATGAGGACGGAATATGGCTTTGCAATGTCTTGTGTTTGACTGCGACGGCGTGCTGCTGGACAGCGTGCCCATCAAAACCCGGGCCTATGCCCGCATCGCAGAACCCTTCGGCCCTGAGGCTAAGGATCGTCTGGTGCTCTACCATACCCGCCACGGGGGCGTGAGCCGTTACAAGAAATTTGCCTGGTTTTACCAGGAGGTACTGGGGCGGGAGATTACCCCGGAGGAATCCGACGCCCTGGCCCGCAAGTTTGTGGACTACTCCCTGGAAGAGGTGCGGCGCTGCCCCTTTATCCCCGGTGCGGAAGAAACCTTGCGCCGCTGGCGCGGCGTGCTGCCCATGTACGTTTGCTCCGGCGCGCCGGACGAGGAAGTGAATGCCGTGCTGCGCGAACGGGGATTAAAGGAATACTTTAACGGCATCCACGGCTCGCCTCCGGCCAAGGCTGAAGTTTTGCGGCGCATTGTGGCCCCGCTGCCCCTGGCCCCGGAGGACGTGCTTATGGTGGGCGACGCCCCCACGGACCGGGACGCCGCCGCGCAGGTGGGCACCCTGTTTTACGGCGTGGGGCCGGAGCTGCAGGGCGGTTCCTTCCCCTGGGGACCGGACCTTACTGGCCTCAACGACTGGATTGCGGCCCAGGTATGAAGCGCGCGGCGTTCTTTTCCGGTTTCGGCTGCCGCACCGCGCGGCGAACGCCCTTGCGCCGTGCGGTCTTCCTGGCATTGGCCCTGGCGGCGCTGCTGGCTCTGACGGCCTGCAACGACGAACATAAGGCGGAGCCCACGCATCAGTCTTCAGCGACGGCCCAGCCGCAGAATGCGGCCGGACAGGGGGCCAAGACGGCCAGCCAGGGGAGCAATGCGGCCGCGTCGTCGCCGGAGGCGGAAGCCGCCGCAGCGGAACAGGCCCTTCTGCCGCCCACGCCGGAAGAGCGGGACAAGGCCGACGCAGTCGTGGCTTTTTATAACGACGCGCTCAATGCGCTGGCCTCCGGCCGTTATGGCCAGGCCGACCTGCTTACGGCCCAGGCCCGGTATTACCTGCAGGAGTGGCAGTTGCTGCCCCGTCCGGAAGCCTCGGGCAACGAAGACCGCGCCCTGGCCCGACGTCTGACGCCGCCGGCCGGTCTGCTGGCCGAGGCGGACGCAACCCTCATGACCCGGCAGGTGGAGATCATGAGCAAGGCCGCCGCCAGCATCCGGGCGGACTACCGCGCCCTGGAGCGGTATGTCCAGGACTCCAGCATTCAGGACGACGGGGCCAGGGGCCGGGCGCTGACGGCAAGCATGGAGCGAGCCCTTGCGGACTTTGCAGCCGCGCGGGAAACGTATGTCCGCACCGTGGAGGGCTACGCCGTTAAGGCGGAGGACGTGCTGCTGCGCGGGCACCCGCTGCGGCGGCAGATCCAGGCTGCGGAGCGGCTCTTTGCCGGGTATGGGGCGGTGGCCCGTCTGCTAGCGCCGCCAGCGCCGGATACGGCGGCCCTGCGCGCGCAGCTCCAGGCCCTGCGGGAGGCTCTGGCCACGGCTGGGCGGCCGCCCTTCTGGGCTCCTCCGGAAGTGGAACGGCTGTTCCGCGCTTTTCTGAAAACAGCGGCCCAGTATGAGGCTTTGCTGGCCCAGGGCGTGGAAGCCGCGTTTTTCAGCGCGCCCTTGCGGCAAAGCATGAACGACGCCGTGCGCAACAGCCGCGCGGCCTACAACGCCTTCGTGCGCGCCGCCAACAACGTGCAGTGACGCGCCGGAGCTTTCAGGTCGGGATACGCCCGCTTACGCGGAGGTGTCCCATGCTGGGGCGCAGCCACCGCAGTTCCAAGCCTGCCGCCAGGGCATTTCAACTTTGAAATGCCCTGGCGGCTGCGTGATCAGTGCCCGCTGTGTAGGCGTAAGCGCAAGTTATGTGCACTGTTAAGCGCTGAAACGAGCGAGCCGTAAACTAAGCTGCCCCACAAAGAAGACAAAGAACAACAGGCAGCGCCGAAAGAGAAAAGTTTTTAACCCGGCAACAGGCCCGCCAGCTGCGGCAGGAGGGATATGGCGGCCGAGAGGGTGCGGCGGGCGGCTAGACGGCGGTCCGTCCGGGAGGGGTGCCGCGCAGCGACAGGCGTTGCGGCAGGGGCCGCGGCTGGCTGTTCTGCGCCCGCTTCCTGGCGTTCTTTGGCCATGGCCATGAACAGGCGGATGCGGTTGAGTTGGTTGGCCTCGCTGCTGCCGGGGTCATAGTCAATGGCCATGATGTTGGCGTTCTCGTGCAGGCGGCGCACTGTTTTGAAGGAGCCGCGGCCCACCACATGGTTGGGCAGGCAGCCGAAGGGCTGGAGGCAGAGCACGTTGTTGACGCCGTGGTGCATAAATTCCAGCATTTCAGCGGGCAGCAGCCAGCCTTCGCCGGCGGCGTTGCCCAGGGAAAGGGCCTGCTCGCCCAGGTGGGCCAGACCGTCAATGTGGGCCACGGGCATAAGTTTGTTCGCCAGGGGAGAGCCCGCCAGAAGGCCGCGCGGCCCCCGGCGCAGTTTTTCCACCCGCCGGATGGCCAGGGCGCTGCCCAGGGCCGCCAGCGCGCCGCCGCCCTGGGCGCGCCAGTCATAAATAGAATCCATGAGACAATAGAGCATGAAGTTGGTCAGGTCCGGCAGGAGCGGTTCGCCCCCTTCCTGACGGATCTGAGAAACAATGTGCTTATTGGCGTCCTCATGGTAGGTGAGGAGGATCTCGCCCACCACGGCCACCCGCGGGCGCGGCGTCAGGTCCAGGGGGATCTGTTCAAAGTCGCGCAGCAGGCGGGGCATCTGTTTCTGGAAGGCGTCCACGTCCCCTTGACGTACTGCGGGGGCGAGAGTTTGCAGCCAGGCCTGCGTCCGGTCTTCGGTATCGCCTTTGTGCCGCTCGTATGTGGCTGTGAACAGGGAAAGGCGCTGCAGCATGTCGCCGCCCAGCATGCCCAGAACCATGCGGCCCATGAGGGCGCGGCCAGGCCTGAAGCCCGGCTGGCTGTCCGCGCCGGAGGCGCTGAGCCGCAATACCGGCACCTGGGGGAAGCCACATTCCCGCAGGGCCTTGCGCAACATGCCGGGATAGTTGCTGGCCCGGCAGGGGCCGCAGGTCTGGGAAAAGAGCAGGGCCGTGCGCGCGGGGTCGCAGCGCCCGTCGCAAAGGGCCTCCAGCAGCTGACCGATGGCCACAATGGCGGGGTAGCAGGCGTCGTTGTTCACATAGGCCTGGCCCAGATCCACGGCCCGGGCGCTGACTTCAGGCAGCAGGCGCACCTGGTGGCCATCCCCCTCCAGAGCTTCCACCATAAGGGGAAAGTGCAGGGGGGCCATCTGCGGCACCAGAATGGTGTGGCTGGCGGCATGACGCCGGGTAAACACGGCCGGGGCCAACGGCAGGGCGGGCCGTTCCGCTGCGGCTTTGGAGCGGGCGCGGGTCACGGCCAGGAGCGAGCGGATGCGGATGCGGGCCGAGGCCAGGGCGTTGCCTTCATCCATCTTGATGAGGGTATAGAGCTTGCCGCCGGCACGGAGCAGTTCGCGCACCTGATCGGTGGTAATGGCGTCCAGGCCGCAGCCGAAGGAGGTGATCTGCACCATCTCCACCCGTGCGCCGGCGTGGTCGGCCTGTCCAACCCAGGCGGCCGCCCGGTAGAGGCGGGCGGGGTAGGCCCATTGGTTGCGCGCGCGCAGGCTGTGCAGCAAGGGGCTGTCCAGACCGCCGTGGGGAATGGCGTCCTCGCTGATGACTGCCGCCCCCAGGCCGGCGATGAATTCGGGCAGACCGTGGTGCACCTGCGGGTCCACATGGTAGGGCCGCCCGGCCAGCACCACCAGAGCGCCGTGGTTACGGCGCACGTCCTCATAAATGCGTCTGGCCTCGGCGCGCAGTTCGTGCCGGTAGCGGCGCTGTTCCTGCAGCGCCAGGCGCACGGCGGCCCGCACCTGCACGCGGGGCAGGTCAAACTCTTTGGCCAGGTTGCGCACCAGAGCGGCCGTGTGGGTCAGGTTCACGAAAGGGGCGTGCAGCACGGCCCCGTGACTGGCCAGTTCCGGCAGGTTTTCGCGCACCACCTGCGGGTAGCCGCAGGCCACAGGGCAGGAAAACGTGTCGCAAAGTTCGGGAAACTCCTGCTCTTCGCGTGGAATGCAGGGGAAGAAAATGTGCTTGATGCCGCGCTCCAGCAGGGCCAGCACATGCCCGTGGGCCAGTTTGGCCGGGTAGCAGACGCTCTGCGAGGGCACTGAGGCCAGGCCCGCCGCAAACAGCGCGCGGTTGGTGGGCGGGGAAAGCTCCACCCGGTAGCCCAGGTTGGTGAAGAGGGTGAACCAGAAGGGATAGTGGGTGTACATGTTGAGCACGCGCGGGATGCCCAGACGCCCGCGCGGCGCGGCTTCTTCCGGCAGCGGCTCGTAACGGAAGAGACGCTGGTTTTTCCAGGCAAAAAGGTTGGGCGCAGGCGGCACTGCCCCACGGCGGGCTTCGCTGAACCGATCGCAACGGTTGCCCGCAATATGGCGGCTGCCGTGAGAAAAGCGGGTTTCTGTCAGCAGGCAGTGGTTGCCGCAGTCCCGACAGCGGAAGCTGCGGGTGCGCATGGCCAGGCCCCGGATGAGCGCGCCGCTCAGGGGCGAACGCGCGCGGGCGTCGGCCAGCTGCTCCTGGGCGGCCAGGGCCGCGCCAAAGGCCCCCATAAGGCCCGAAAACGTGGGGCGGTACACGGGGTGGCCCAGGGTGCGCTCCATGGCGCAGAGCAGGGCGTCATTGAGAAAAGCCCCGCCCTGCACCACCACATGCTCGCCAAGCTCGGCCACGTTTTTGATGCGCAGCACCTTGTCCAGGGCGTTGCGGACCACAGAATAGCAGAGCCCCGCCGCAATGTCCGAAACCTGCATGCCCTCCTTCTGCGCCTGGGTTACCTTGGAATTCATGAAGACTGTGCAACGCGAGCCCAGGTCTGCCGGGTGTTCGGCAAAAAGGGCCAGGCGGACAAATTCCTCCATGCCAAGGCCCAGACCGCGGGCGAAACTTTCCAGAAAGGCCCCGCAGCCGGCGGAGCATGCTTCGTTGAGGTTCACGTCGCTGATGACGCCGTTTTCCACCTTCAGGCATTTCATGTCCTGCCCGCCGATGTCGATAACGTAGCTCACCTGGGGCACCAGGCGCACGGCGGCCTTGAAGTGGGCCAGGGTTTCCACCAGCACGCAGTCCACCCCCAGGGCGGATTCCGCCAGGTGGGCTCCATAGCCCGTGGCCCCGGCTCCGGCCAGCCACGCGCCTTGCGGAATTTTGTCCAGCATGGCGGCCAGGGCGGGCAGCAGCGTTTGCAGCGGGTTGCCCCCGTTGGAGGCGTAGCACCAGTCCAGCGGGGTCTGGGCCGCGTCCATGAGCAGGGCTTTGACTGTGGTGGAGCCCAGGTCCAGTCCCAGGTAGAGGGGCCCCTGGGCGGCGGCCAGCAGGCCTTCCTGCGGGCTGGCCGCCGCGGGCTGCCGGTTGCGGAAGGCCGCGTAGGCCTGTTCGTGCGCAAACAACTGCGGCAGTGCCCGGGCCGTGACGGGCAAGGGTTCGCCCACCAGAGCGGCGGCCCGTTCGGCCAGGCGGGACAAATCTACGCTCGCGCTGCCGCCGCACACGCACAGGGCCGCGCCCACGGCGGCAGCGCACTGGGCGTAGGGCAGGGAAACCACGGCCTTAGGCCCCAGATTCAGCGAGGCGATGAAAAGTTTTTTGAGTTCCGGCAGAAAATGGAGCGGCCCGCCCAGAAAAGCCACTTTGCCCGCAATGGGACGGCCGCAGGCCAGACCGCCGATGGTCTGCTCCACCACGGCCTGAAAGATGGAAGCCGCAATGTCTTCGCGCGGCACACCGCCGTTGAGCAGGGGCACGATGTCCGTTTTGGCGAAAACGCCGCAGCGGGAGGCAATGGGGTAGAGTGTGCTGTGGCGCTCGGCCAGGGCGTTGAGGCCGCCGGCGTCCGTATTGAGCAGGCGGGCCATCTGATCAATGAAGGCCCCGGTGCCGCCTGCGCAGGATTCGTTCATGCGCAGTTCCACGTCCTGCCCCAGGTAGAGCAGTTTGGCGTCCTCGCCGCCCAGCTCCACGGCCACGGTGGCGTCCGGCGCGGCGTGCGCTACGGCGCGGGCCGTGGCCAACAGCTCCTGGATGAAGGGAAGCCCGAGACGTTCGCCCAGGTCAAGCGCCCCAGAGCCCGTAATGGCGGCAGTAACCCGCGCGTCGGGATAACGGGCCGCCAGCTCGGCGAGCAAAGCGGCAAGGGTGGCCCGCACCGCTGTGCCGTGGCGGTTGTAGCGGGTTTCCAGAACGTGGCCGTCGGCGTTGAGCAAGGCCAGTTTTACGGTAGTGGAGCCGATATCCAGGCCCAGCAGAGCCGCAGAATTCGGTAACACGGGCAAGTCCTCATATGGCCGAAGGGTGTGGCGAAGGCGGGCTTGCAAAGCAAAATCCAGACATGGGAAAGACGCCGCCAGAGCCACGGGCGAGCGCGCCGCCTTCCGATACGTTTTCAGGCTATCGGATTGGCTGAAAATTACAAGAGCCGCAGCTGAGTTTTTTTTCACGAGGCCGGTCGGCCATGAGGCTGCCCGGCGGGCGAAGGTACAGCTAATTTTGCACTTGCGCCTTTGTGGCGGAAGTCTGCCTGCAGGCCGCCAGCGCTTTCAGGGCATTTTACCCTTGAAATGCCGGGACGGCGCGTGAGAGCCGCCCGCCGCGCAGGCGTAAGCGCAATGTATTTGTATTGTTAAGCGCCGTAACGAGTGTGCCGTAAACTTTGAGAATGCATATTTCCAAAGTGACTCTGCGCCATAGGTGCACTAGTAAAAAAGCGGCCCCGGATTGAACAGGGGCCGCAGTGCAGTAGACGGGAGTCCGGACTGATCGGGGCTACTGCGCCATGGAAGCCTCCAGACGGCCCGTGATGTTGTCGCGGATCCACTTGGGGTCCAGCCACTCCAGGGGGGTCACTTCCACGCCGCCCACCAGCATGCCGAAGTGCAGGTGATCGCCGAAGGCCAGGCCCGTACTGCCCGTATGGGCAATGGTCTGCCCCTTTTGCACCACGTCGCCCACTTTGACCAGAATGTCGTGGAGGTGGGAATAGAGCGACATAAGCCCGAGCCCGTGGTCAATGACCACCAGGTTGCCGTAGATGCCGAGCTCCCCCGTAAAGACCACGCGGCCGCTGTTGGCCGCCGGCACCTCGGCGTTGCGGATGGAAGCCAGGTCAAAGCCCAGGTGATAGGATTCGCCCACCAGCTTGCCCTGGTAGTTATAAAACCGGTGGTCGGCAAAGCCCGCCCGTGCGGCGGAGCGCGGCAGCCTGGCGAAAGCGCCGCTCCAGAGCATGGCTGCGGCGGTATTTTTGCCGATTTCGCGCAGGGTCTGGGCATTGGCCGCGCGCACCTGATTGTTGATGTAAAGGTAGCAATCCAGGGGATTGGTGGCCTGCGGGGCCAGGTGCTGCAGCTTGCCCTGCACGCTCATGAGGAAATTGTCGCTCAGCTCCAGGCTGTCGCTTCTGAAGGTGCGTTCGTAGGCCATGACCGTGAGGCGGCTTTTGGTCACGTTGCCGGCGAGGTCGGTGGCGGTGATTTCCACGCTGTTTTTATATTCGCGGGCAGGCATGGTGTACGGATAGGGGAAGAAGCAGATGTAGCTGCCGTCCTTCTGCAGATAGCCGGGCACAAAGTAGCCGGCCACCAGCACGCCGCTGTCGGTCACGTCCTCGTCCACAGTATAGCGCACCACGCCAGCGCCGCCCCGACGCACATTGGGGGGCAAGGTTTTGACAGCAATGCGCGGGGGCTGCGTGTCCAGGCGCATGGCCATCTGCACCGTGCGGGTGTTGCCCTGCCCAAAGCCGGCCAGTGAGCCGTCCGTGGCGCGGATCTCCAGGTCAAAAGCCCCTTCGCGCAGGTTGGCGTTGCTGAGGGGCACCTCCACCGTGCGTTCCGGCAGGTATGCGTCAAAGTGCTTGCTGAAAATAGTGTTCAGGGTGTTGTTTTTGCGCACGCCCACAGTCACGGCCCGGATGCCGGAAGGATCCTTCATGGTGATTTTGAGCACGCTGGCGGGCGAAACCCGGCCCGTCTGCGGCTGCACGGAAACCTGAGGACCATCCAGATCCTTAAAAAAAACATACCCGCCCGCCGCAAGAACGGCCAGGACGATAATCCCCAGTATTGTCGAAAGCATACTTCTTTTTCGCATAGGCACTCCTGCTCTTGAACCCTTGCCAGCCTTGCACAAAGCACAGTTATTTTCAAGGAAAAGTCTGGAAGTTTTCATAATGTGGGTTCGTCGCATTGACTTGCGGGGCAAAATCTGGTTTCACTTCCGCCATATGTATGACAGCAGTTTCACAGGCGGCGACGGGCGACGGCCCTCGGGCAACCGGGTGGACCCTCGCCGTCTGCGCCAGCGCATGGTGCGGGAACAGCTGGAGGCCCGCGGCATCACGGACCCCGGCGTGCTGGCGGCCATGGGCGCCGTGCCGCGCCACCTTTTTGTGCAGGAAGCCTTGCGGGCTCAGGCCTACGAGGATACGCCCCTGCCCATCGGCTACGGCCAGACCATTTCACAGCCCTACATCGTCGCGCTCATGAGCCAGATGCTGGAGGTGCGGCGGGGCATGCGTGTGCTGGAAATCGGCACGGGTTCCGGGTACCAGGCGGCCGTGCTGGCGGCCATGGGCTGCACCGTGTTTACGGTGGAGCGGCTGCGCGAGCTCTATGGGAGTACGACGGCCCTCTTGCGGCAACTGGGGCTTCGCAGTATTCACATGCAGCGGCGGGACGGCACCCTGGGCGTGCCGGAGGCCGCGCCGTTTGATCGCATCATTGTCACGGCGGGCGGGCCGGAAGTGCCCCCGCCGCTGGTGGACCAGCTCGACGAGGGGGGCATTCTGCTCATCCCCGTGGGATCCCGCCCCCGCACGCAGCGCCTGCTGCGCCTGCGCAAAACGCAGGGCCGCGTGAGCAGCGAGGATCTGGGGCCGGTCATTTTTGTGGATCTGGTGGGCGACCACGGCTGGCAAGACCGGCGGCCACCGCAATATTGAGGAGACGTCATGGCTTCGTGCGCATCCTGTTCCCAGGCGGGCGGCTGTTCCAGCGCCACGACCAAGGGGGGAGACGGCAACTGCAACAACCCCATGGCCCTTCAGGATAAGGCCATCGCCGCACGGCTCGGTCACATCCGCCACAAGATTTTTGTCATGAGCGGCAAGGGCGGCGTGGGCAAAAGTTCCGTCACCGTCAACACGGCGGCGGCCCTGGCTCACAAAGGGTACAAGGTCGGCATCCTGGATGTGGATATCCACGGCCCCAGCGTGCCCAACCTGCTGGGCCTCACGAGTACGGTGGAAATGGACGAAACCACCCACGCCCTGCTGCCCGCGGCCTATGATGAAAATCTGGCCGTCATTTCCATGGACACGCTGCTCAAGGATAAAGACCAGGCCGTGCTCTGGCGCGGGCCCAAAAAAACCGCCGCCATCCGGCAGTTTATCGCCGACGTGCAGTGGGGCGAGCTGGATTTTCTGCTTATCGATTCCCCCCCAGGCACCGGCGACGAGCACATGACCGTGCTCCAATGCATTCCTGACGCTCTCTGCGTGGTGGTCACCACCCCGCAGGAGATTTCCCTGGCCGACGTGCGTAAGGCCATCAATTTTCTCCAGTATGCCAATGCCGCGGTGCTGGGGGTGGTGGAGAACATGAGCGGCCTTATCTGCCCTCATTGTCATAAGGAAATCGACCTGTTCAAAAAAGGCGGCGGCGAGGAGCTGGCCAAACGCTATGACCTTCGTTTCCTGGGGGCCATCCCGCTGGATCCGGCTTCCGTAGTGGCCGCCGACAGGGGCGTGCCCGTGGTTTCTCTGGAAGGGGAAAGCGCCGCCAAAACCGCCTTTGCCCATCTGGCCGACGCCATTGCCGCGGCGGCGGACGCGCGTTAGCGCGCTGTGCTGCGGCGGGCCGGGCCTGAGTTTGTATCCTGTAACGGTGCGGCCCGCCGCAACAACGCAGTTGCGTAGCGCAAGGATATATGAGGGCATAGCCGTCGCCTTTTCCGGCGAGCCTCGCGTGCCCGGCTGACCGGGCGGCCCCGGGTTCGCCATGCATGGCTATGATGCGCATGCGGCGGATTCGCCCGCCGGGGCGGGCCCCCAGCGCCCCCGCCGGAAGCGGTGCGGCTGCAGACCAATCCGCGCATGTTGCATGCGGATGCGCGGTTTCCGGGGCGTTTTTTTCTTCTTTTCTCCCACCTTGTTTTGTGCTACCTCAGTAAAAAATCTGTTTGGACCGCCCTTCGAGGAATGATGCTTAACCTCGCAAATAAAATCACACTGTTACGTATCCTCATGGCCCCTCTGGTGGTCATATTGCTTTATTTTGAAGGTCCGGCAACCTGCGTGCTGGCGGCATTGGCCTTTATTTTTGCCTCCCTTACCGATTGGGCCGACGGCTACATCGCCCGGCGCTCCAACACGGTCACCAGTATGGGCAAGTTTCTGGATCCACTGGCGGACAAAGTCCTCATCTGCTCCATACTTATTATGTTTGTTAAGCTGGGCTGGGCTCCTGCCTGGGTAGTCATCATCATCGTCTGCCGGGAGCTGGTGGTTACGGGGCTGCGGGCCATTGCCATGGACGAAGGCATCGTGCTGGCGGCGGATTATCTGGGCAAGGCCAAGACCGTGCTGCAGATTCTGGCCGTAGTGCCCCTCACGCTGCACTACCCCCTCTGGGGGTACGACCTGCGCCCCATCGGTCTGGTCCTCCTGTATGCGGCCATGCTGCTGGCCGTGGGCTCCGGCGTCAATTACTGCTGCAACTTTTACCGCCGGGCCCGTGCCGGCCAGGCCAGCGAACCGCGCCCATGAGCACCTTGCAACTGCGCCTCAAGAATTGCCTGCAAACCATTCTGGAGCTGGAGCCGGACATGCGCGCGGGGCGTTGGGGACGTTGCTTTGACCCGGAGCTGCATACCCTGCGGCAGTACCTGCAGCAGGTGGACCAGATGGATCTGGCCGAGGACGACGTGCGCCGTCTTGAGACTGCCACCACAACCCTGTTGGCGGAGCTGCGCCGCACCCGCCGCTGCACGCCCAGGCGCGGAAGGATTTTGCAATGACGTTCTGGCGCACCGTCATCCTTGTAGTTCTGGCCTGCATCAACCTTGTGCTCTTCGGGCGCATGGTCTGGGGGCCCACAGGGCTTCTGGAATACCGGGAGCTGAAACAGCAGTATGCGGACATGGAACGGCAGGTTGCCGATCTGGACGCCCGCAATATGGCCCTGAGCCGTGAGATCCGCCTGCTGCAGGCGGACAGCCAGTATGTGGAAAAGGTCATCCGCCAGCGCCTGCACTATGTGCGCGACAACGAAGTGCTCTATCTTTTTGACGGCGCGGACAGGCCGGAGCAGGAGTCCAAACCATGACGGAAAAAATCGACTGGTACAAAGAAGTCCTGGAGCTGGAGCCCAACTCCAAGGTTTTTTACCCCTTGGCGCGACTTCTGGCCGAAGCCGGACGCGCAGACGAGGCCGTGGCCGCTCTGGAGCGGGGGCTCGCCCGGCATGAGGAGTTTCTTGAAGCCCGGCTGTTTCTGGTAGAGCTGCTGCACCAGACGGGGCAGGACGCCGCCTGCGCGGCGCAGCTGGATACCCTGGGGCAGGTCTTTGCCGCCCACGCGGGCTTCTGGCGGGCCTTTGCCGCCTGCGCGACGCGGGACGCCGCGCCGGATACAGCGGCGGTGCTGCAGCTTCTGGGGCTTTATTTTGCGCGCGGCCCTGTGCCGCTGCACCAGGTGCTGGAGCGCGGCGTTGCCGCGTGCTGGGCGGAAGGGGCTGCGGAAGCGCCTTTCGTGGGGCAGCCGCGCGAGCCGGAGGGGGTCTCTTCCGCGGTTTCGCCCGCCGCCGGTTCCCTTGCGGAGGGCGCTGCCGCGCCTGTGGCCGTCCCGGCCGAAGAGGCGGAAGCCGTGGCGGACATCACCGCGCCGGTGCCGCCTGCGGCGGACGTGGAGCGCTTTGATCCCGATGCGGCCATGGCTGACGAAAACGCCTTGCCCGATATGGACGCTGAGGCGACGCCCCCCCCCGCATCCTTTTATCAGCCCGCTGCGGATGCGGGGGGCGGCCCCGCACTTCCCCCGCTTGCCGGACCTGTGGCGGCGCAGGGCCAGGGGGAGGAAGAAACTTTTTCGCTGCGTACCCGCTCCATGGCCGAAGTGCTGGCCGAGCAGGGCGACATCAAAGGCGCGCTGGACATTTACCATGAACTGGCCGCCGCGGCTGTGGCCCCGGAAGAAAGCGCAGACCTGCGCCAGCGCATCGCCACCCTCAGCGCGCGCTTGGGCGGCGGCCCGGCCGCGCCCGCTGTCGAAGAGTCTCCGGCCCCGACCCCCGGCGGCAAAGAAAAACTTATCACCATGCTTGAAGCCCTGGCCGAACGGGTAGAGGCCAGGGCGCACGGCTGACAAGGCCTATCCTGCGCAGGCGGGCTGTTTTTTGCGCCGTCCTGCCATGTTGCTATGCGCACACAGCCAGCGCGAGGTGACCATCGCGCCGCGGGTTCGCGTTTATATCGGGCCCGTGCGTTATCTGTTCTTACCTGGGAGAAAAACACGGTGTTGAAATCCTACGCGCGGTATTTTTCACTGCTGCTGGTGGCGGTCCTGTGGCTCACGGGGTGCAGCTCATATCAGCCCACCAAGAATATCTGGAAGAGCACCAAGGGGTTTTGGAACACCTATGTGAGCCCCCCGGCCTCGGTGGATTATGAGGAAAAAGGCGCCCTTTCTCCCCAGGCCCTGGCCATGACCAACAGCATGATGGGGCTGGACCTGGAGCTTTCCAAGCTGGAACGGGTCATGATGAATGCCGATAAGCCTCCCACGCGGGAATGGGTCACCAATCTTTTTGCTTCCTTCCCCTGGCTGGACGGTTTTGCCGGCGTGAAGTACGACGGCACCGTGCTTGGTCAGGAACCGGCCACGCCGCTGAAGCAGGTGGATTTTATCCCGCTGCTGTATGAAGACAAAAAACAGAGCACCCGCG
Source organism: Desulfovibrio legallii (assembly GCF_900102485.1). Classification (NCBI taxonomy): domain Bacteria; kingdom Pseudomonadati; phylum Thermodesulfobacteriota; class Desulfovibrionia; order Desulfovibrionales; family Desulfovibrionaceae; genus Desulfovibrio; species Desulfovibrio legallii. Next base: position 20,710 of record NZ_FNBX01000023.1, read on the forward strand.
CCTTGCGGGCCGACGTGCAGAACACGCCGCTGGGCCCGGAAGTGCTGCTGGCGGCCCCCCTGTACGACGGCACGGACTTTTTGGGCGTGGTGGCGGCCTATTTTGACATGCGCACCTTGCTCCAGTACTCGCAAAGCCCGGAAAACATCGTCATCCTCTCGCCCCAGGCCCTGCTCTGGCCCGGCAAATACGATTTTGCCGCCACGCCGCTGGCTGGCGTCAACTGGGACGAGGTGACTGCTAAGAGCTCCTCCGGCACCTGCACCAATGCCACGGGCGTCTTCTATTATATGGTTCGCTATCTGGGCAATCTGCCCTTGGTGTTTGCTGTGCAGCAGTCCGGCACCTTCCCGGAGGGATCCGGAGACGTCTCCCAGGGCCTGGCGTTCTTCCCCAAAGTGCGGGAAAAGTTGCCCCCGCCGCCCCTGCCGGAACGGAAAAACAAAGCTGACCTGAGCAAGAGCCTTGCCCTGCCGAGCGCAACGCCGGCAGCCCCGGAGGCGGCAATGGCCCCGTCCGCCGAGGCCGCGCCGCATGCGCAGGGCGGCAGCGCCAACGATATTCAGCCTGGCAGCCACGACAGTGTGCTGCTCAAAAAACAGCGCCAAGCGGAAAAAGCCAAGGTGCGCGAACGGCAGCTGGAAGGCGCGAATGCGCCGGTGGAGCGCGTGGAGCACCCCAGGACGCGCCCCGCCCCCAAGCCTGAGCCCAAACTGCCCCCGGCTAAGGGCCTGAATCTGGACGAAGATCTGGATATGCCCACCTTGCCCGGCGGCCGCCCCAGCCCCTTCGGCCCGCACGACGATGCCGCGCAGCCTGAGGCTGCTCCTGCCAAGGAGGGGGCCGCCGCACCTGCAACAGCCGCCCCGAGCGCCCAAGGCGCATCCGCGGCCCCGGCCGCAACGGGCGCGCCCGCCGCTGCCGAAAAGACAGCCGATAAGCCCGCCGCAGCTTCGGCAACGTCCCCGGCTTCCAAAGCGCAGCCTGAAGCGGAGCAGAAAAAAGACGATACGGGCATTGAGCCCCCGGCCACCCTGCCGGGGGGGCGTCCCAGCCCCTTTGGCCCCCGAAACTGAACGTGCGGCCCCGCCCTGCGGCGCATGCTTTGCCGCATGTGACCGCAGGGCGGGGCGCTTGCGTGCAGCGCCCACCGGCGCAGGCGCATTCTCCCGAAAGAAATTTTTTGACTGTTGCTTTCCATGTCTCCACAGTTGTGGGGAAAGGAGTGCTGTATGGCCGACATAACGGTTACCGAACATCTGCTGCTGCACCAGAAACGTACCCCGCAGGCCACCGGCCAGTTTACGGGGCTGCTCTATGACCTGATCCTTTCGGGCAAGAGCATTTCACGCCGCATCAATAAAGCCGGGCTGCTGGACATCCTGGGCGGGACAGGCGAAGTGAACGTGCAGGGTGAAAACGTGCAGAAAATGGACGCCATCGCCAACCGCATCATGCTCTACCGCATGGAACGCTGCGGCGCGCTCTGCGCCATGAGCTCCGAAGAAGAGGCCGAGCTGGTCCGCGTCAGCCCGGAATTTCCGCGCGGGGACTACATCCTGGTGTTTGACCCTCTGGACGGTTCCACCAATATCGACGTCAACATTAATGTGGGCACCATCTTTTCCATCCTGCGCCGGCCCGAGGGGCATACGGGTGAAGTAACGCTTGAAGAGGTGCTTCAGCCCGGCTGCCGACAGGTGGCGGCGGGGTATATTCTGTACGGCCCTTCCACCATGCTGGTGCTCAGCACGGGGCAGGGGGTGCACGGCTTTACCCTGGACCCGGGCGTGGGCGAATTTCTGCTCTCCCATCCCAACATGCGCATTCCGGAGCAGGGGCATATCTATTCCGTCAATGAGGGCAACTGGAAAAACTGGGACGAGCCTACCCGCGATGTGCTCCAGTGGTTCCACAACTGCGAAACCCCGGACGGCACCTCCTATTCCTCGCGCTATGTGGGCGCGCTGGTGGCGGATTTTCACCGCACACTCATCTACGGCGGCATCTACCTCTACCCGCCGGACCGCAAAAAGCCCCAGGGCAAGCTGCGGCTTATGTGCGAGGCCAACCCGCTGGCGTTTCTGGCCGAACAGGCCGGGGGCAAGGCCAGCGACGGCGCTGGCCGCATCCTGGAAAAACAGCCCGACCGTCTGCACGCCCGCACGCCGCTGTTCATCGGCTCCGCAAAGGACGTGGAGGCCGTGGAGCGCATCTACGCCCGCTGCGCGCAGGCCTAGCCGCCGCGGAGGCCCCATGTTGTGCCTTGGCATAGAAAGTTCGTGCGACGAAACGGCGCTGGCGCTGGTGGAAGACGGCCGACTGCTGGACGCCGTGCTGGCGAGCCAGGCGGACGTGCACGCCCTGTTCGGCGGAGTGGTGCCGGAGCTGGCCTCGCGGGAGCACTGCCGGTACATGGGCCCTTTGCTGGACGTCCTGCTGCGGCGCAGCGGGCGGCGCGCCGCGGAGCTGGACCTGGTGGCCGCGGCGCGGGGGCCGGGGCTTCTGGGCAGCCTGCTGGTGGGCGTGGCCTTTGCCAAGGGGCTCGCCTTGGGGCTGGGCACGCGCTTTCTGGGGGTCAACCATCTGCACGCGCATCTGCTGGCGGCCGGGTTGGAGGAAACGCTGCCTTTTCCCGCGCTGGGGCTGCTGGTTTCCGGCGGGCATACCCATCTGTACCGCATGGAGGCCCCGTGGAAGCTGATTCCCCTGGGCCGCACGCTGGACGACGCGGCGGGCGAAGCCTTTGACAAGGTGGGGAAGATCCTCGGGCTGGCGTACCCCGGCGGCCGTCTGCTGGACGCCTTGGCCCAGGAGGGCAGGGCGGATCCGCGGCTCTTTCCGCGGCCGTATCTGGATAACGACAACCTGGATTTCAGTTTCAGCGGCCTGAAAACCGCTGTGGCAACCTACGCGGCGACGCGCCTGAACGATCTGACCTGGCCGCGGCCTTTGGTTTGCACGGCGGACGCGCCCCAGGCCCTGAAAGACTGCTGCGCCTCCTTCAACCTTGCGGTAGTGGAGACCCTTTGCGCCAAGGCGGAGCGCGCCCTGGACCGGCACCCGGACCTGCATGCTCTGGTGCTGGCGGGCGGCGTGGCGGCCAACAGCCTGCTGCGCGAGCGCGTGCGGGATCTCATGCGGCGGCGGGGGGGCGCGGCGCTGGCGCCAGGGCCTGGGCTGTGCACGGATAATGCCGCCATGATTGCCTATGCGGGCTGGCTTTTGGGAAGGGAAGGCTTTTGCCACGACCTGCGCATGGAGGCCATCCCGCGCGGCAAGGCCCTGCCGGCCGACATGCTGCGGGCGGCGCGCGCCGGAGGGGCCTGGCAAGGCGACCGGGCCGGAACAATACCGGAGCCGAACACTCCGAAATAGTTGTTGTCCTGTTGACCAGTTCTGTGAGATTGTCTTGACAGTCGGCACGTTGATATCTACTCTCACTGGGTACAAAAGCGCCCCAGGTTTCCGGCGCTCCGGTTCCGGCCGAACGGGCGCCGATGGCGTTCTGCGCCAAAAACAACGTAAGGAGATAGTTATGGCTGAACAGGTCACTGACGCCACCTTTGAAAGCGTTGTTCTCAAATCCGACCTGCCCGTGCTGTTGGATTTTTGGGCTCCTTGGTGCGGCCCCTGCCGCGCGGTAGGCCCCATTATTGATGAACTTGCTGCGGAATATGCCGGCAAAGTGCGCATTGTGAAGATGAACGTGGATGAAAATCCCGCCACGCCCACCAAGTTCGGCATTCGGGCTATCCCGACGCTGGTGCTTTTCAAGAACGGCGAAACGTTGGAGCAGATCACCGGGGCCGTCACCAAGGCCGCCATGAAGGATCTGCTGGACACAAAGGCTCTGGCATGAAGGCATACGATGCCGTCGTCATAGGCGGTGGCCCCGCCGGCATTACGTCTGCCATGTATCTGGCGCGGTCCGGCTGCTCCGTGCTTATGCCGGAGCAGCTGGCCCCCGGCGGGCAGATCCTCCAGACGGAAGCCATGGACAATTATCCGGGCTTTCCCCAAGGCATTAAAGGCTATGAGCTGGCGGATCTTTTTGCCGCGCACCTCGAAGGCCTGGCCATAGACCGTCCTGCCGCCGCAGTGGAATCCGTCAGCGGCGCGGCGGGGCAGTTTGTCGTCCGCATCGGCGGCGAGGAATATACGGCCAGGACCGTCATTGTCTGCTCCGGCGCGCACCATCGGCAGTTGGGGCTGGAAGGCGAAGACCGTTTGCGCGGGCGGGGGGTTTCCTACTGCGCGCTGTGCGACGGCAACTTCTTTCGCAACCAGACTGTGGCCGTGGTAGGCGGCGGCAACGCCGCGCTGGAGGAATCCCTGTACCTGGCCAAGCTGGTGGGCAGGCTCTACCTTATCCATCGACGCGACGCCTTCCGCGGGCGTCAGGTCTACCAGGACAAGCTGGCCGAGCAGAGTGACAAAATCACGGTGCTGCGCAGCACCGTTGTGACCGCCCTGCACGGCGAAAAAGAGCTCACGGGGCTTACGGTCAAAAATCTCAAAACCGGTGAGGAAAGCCTCCTGCCCGTAAATGGTCTGTTCGTGTATGTGGGCTTTGCGCCTTCCACGGGCTTTCTCCCGGCAGATCTGGCCAAGGATGAGCAGGGCTTCATCATTACCGATACGGAAATGCGCACCAACATTCCGGGGATTTTCGCGGCGGGCGACATTCGTTCCAAACTCTGCCGTCAGGTGATCACCGCCGCCGGTGACGGTGCAACGGCCGCGCAGGCGGCGTTTGTTTTCATGGAACAACTCCATGCCTAAAAAACTGCTCCGCTCCTTTGTGCTGGCCGTCTGCATGTTTGCCGTTTCTGGCTGCGGCATCATTGACCTCATCTATCTGCCGCCGGCGGAAGACACCGCGCAAGAGATATTTGAGGCCGCTAACGACGCCATGAGCGAGAAAAACTTTGTCCGCGCCGTGGAGCTTTATAATAAGCTGCGCGACAACTATCCCTTCAGTCCTTATACGGTAGACGCCGAGCTTTCTCTGGCCGACGCCTATTATCTGGACGAAGAGTACGCCCTGGCGGCGGAAACGTACAAAGACTTTGAATCGCTGCACCCCCGGCATGAGGCCATACCCTATGTGCTCTACCAGACGGGCATGTCCCTCATGAAGCAATTCCATTCCATTGACCGGGCCACAACGGAGCTGGAAGCCGCTTACGAATACTTCAACCGCCTGTGCCAGACCTTCCCCGACTCGCCCTACGTCAAGAGCGCGCAGGAGAATATGCTGGTCTGCCGCAAGCTCATGGCCGAACACGAACTGTATATCGCAGACGTGTTCTGGCACATGAAAAAGTATGGCCCTGCCTGGCACCGCTACGAGTACATCGTGCAGAACTTTAAAGACGTGCCGGAAGTGGCCGACCACGCCAAAGAAAAAAGCCTGGCCGCTTACCACAACTACCGTGAAGACCAGGCCACGCTGACGCGGGAAAAGCGCCAGGGCTCCTGGAAGGAGTGGTTTACCTGGCTGTAAGCGTGCAGGGGCAGTGCGGCAGGCCCGGTTCCCGCCGCGCAACATTCTGAAAATTCAACCACCTTTTCCTGAGAAAGCGGCAGGCCTTCTCAGGGAAAGGTGGTTGCGCAACCGGCCCACGGCAGGCCCAGACCCGCGAGGGCGGCATGGCATCCGCACCGGTACCCACATTCTCTCCAGAAAGCAGTGAAAAGCAGCGGGCCGCCGTGCTCTCCCTGCTGGCCGCGTTGGGGCTTACGTTACTTAAGCTGGCTGTGGGCCTTGCTACCAACAGCCTGGGCATCCTTTCCGAAGCATTGCACAGCGGCCTGGATCTGCTGGCCGCGGCCATGACGCTGCTGGCCGTGCGCATTTCCGCCAAACCGGCGGACCAGGGGCATCCCTATGGCCACGGCAAGATAGAGAACCTCTCTGCCCTGGGGCAGACCCTGCTTTTGTTCCTGACCTGCGCCTGGGTGGTGCACGAGGGCGTATCACGCCTGCTTGCCGGTGCAAGCCCGGTGACGCCTTCTCTGTGGGGCGTGGGGGTCATGGCCGTATCCATGGCCGTGGACGTCAACCGCGTGCGCATCCTGCGCCGGGTGGCCCGCCGCTACAAAAGCCAGGCCCTGGAGGCCGACGCGCTACATTTTTCCACGGATATCCTGTCCTCGGCCGTGGTGCTGGCGGGGGTGCTGGCCGTCTGGCTGGCGGCGGTTCTGCGCCTGCCGGATCCGCTGCACAGGGTACTGGCGCAGGCCGATACCGTGGCCGCGCTGCTGGTGGCGGTGATTATCTTCCGGGCCAGCCTGCGCATGGCGGCTGCGGCGGTGAACACGCTTATGGATTCCGGTTCCGCCGCGGCGCAGCAGGAAGCAGTCCGCGCGGTGGAAGCCGTGCCTGGCATTGCGGAGGTGCGGCGGGCGCGGGTGCGGACCAGCGGGCCGCAGAATTTTGTGGATCTGACGGTGGGCGTTGCGCCGGGCCTGCGCGTTGCCGACGGGCACCGCCTGGCTCACGAAGCCGAAGTGGCCGTGGCTGCGGTATTGCCTGGAGCGGACGTCACCGTGCATGTGGAGCCGGCCAGAGTCAAGGCTGCGGACAATCCCTTTGCCGTGGTGCAGCGGCTGGCCTCGGAACACGGCCTTTCCGTGCACAACGTGCACATCTTCCATGCCGATGCGGGCGCGCGCATTGAGCTGCATGTGGAACTGCCGGGCGGCATGCCTTTTGTTCAGGCCCACGCCCAGGTGGGCGCGTATGAGGCGGATCTGCATAAGGCTCTGCCGGGCGTGGAGGTGCTGAGCCATCTGGAGCCGGAAAACCCCGCCGCCGAGCAGGAAGCGGGTGCGGCTGTTTCCGTGCCCTTTGCGGATATGGCCTGGGCGCAGATCCGCGCCGCCGCGGCCCAGGAGCCGCTGGTCAGCAACCCGCACCGCTTTTCCACCTACACCTTGCCGGAGCAGGGCGTCTGCCTTTCCTTTCACTGCGCCGTCAACGGCGGGCTCAGCGTGGAGGAGGCCCATACGGTCTGCAACCGTCTGGAGCAGCGGATCCGCGCCGCCGTTCCCATGGTGGGGCGCATCGTCATTCATCTGGAGCCGGAAGCCGCGGCCTGAGGCCGCAGTCGGCGCGAGCCCTCTTTGCCCTGTTACGTAAGCGCGTTTTCCTGTGCCGCTTCTGCCGCCGTGGCTGCAGCCTCTGCGGGGTCAGTCGCACCGGCGGCGGCAGCGAGGCCGCGCCACAGCTCATCCAGGCCAAGCCCCGTGGCGGCGGCGGTGAGCAAGGGGCGGCGGGGCAACAGCAGTTCCCATTCCTTTTGTCTGGCGGCGCGTTCGCGCTGGCTGCACTTGTCCGCCTTGGTAAGTACGGGCAGCAAGGGCAGGCCGTGGACGCGGGCAAAGTCCACCAGATTTTTGTCCAGTTGCTGCGGCGGCAGGCGGCAGTCCAGCAAAAGGGCCAGGGCGCGCAAAGCCCGGCAGCCGAGGAAGTATTTTTCCATCAGCCTGGCCCACTTCTCGCGCTCCGCATGGCTGGCGCGGGCATAACCGTAGCCGGGCAGATCCACCAGATAAAAGCCCGCCGGCTCCACCCGGTAAAAATTGATGGAGCGCGTCTTGCCCGGCGTGGCGCTGACCTTGGCCAGCTTGCGGCGGCCGGCCAGAGCGTTGAGCAGGGAGGACTTGCCCACGTTGGAGCGTCCGGCCAGGGCGATCTGCGCCTCGGGACGGTCCATGAGCTGCGCGGGGGTGTAGACCGTGGCTTCCAGGGCGAGGGTAGGGCGCATAAAAACCTCATGTGTTGCTTGAAGGGGACGCCTTGACAAGCGCCTTGCGTTGGATAAGAAGTATGGATTCACAGCGCTGCCTTTCGGCAGGCGTTTTTCACGGTAGCCGCTCTCGCTTCCCTTGGCAAATGCCGGTTGTCCCGGTCGCCCGGCGGCGCGGAACCTACGGGGCGCGGCCTGTACAGGCTGCGGCGGCCGGACGCATCCGAATTTTATGGAGGAAAACCCATGTATTCGACCACGGATTTCCGCAAGGGCCTGAAGATTGAAGTGGAGGGCACCCCGTACGAAATTGTGGAATTTCAGCACTTCAAGCCCGGCAAGGGCGGGGCCATGGTGCGCACCAAGCTGCGCAACATCCTCACCGGCCGGATGCAGGACATCACCTTCCGCTCCGGCGAAAAAGTGGGCAAGCCCGACCTGGAAAGCCGCGACATGCAGTTCCTCTACCGTGAGGGCGAGGATCTTATCTTCATGGATATGACCACCTACGAGCAGATGCAGATGCACATCGCCACCACCGACGGCAAGGAAGGCTTCCTCAAGGACGGCCAGGAATGCCGCGTGCTGCTTTACAAGGGCAGCCCCCTGGACGTGGACATTCCGCTGAGCCTGGTCCTGCAGGTGGTGGAGACCGAGCCCGGGGCCAAGGGCGATACGGTGAGCAACGTCACCAAGCCCGCCAAGCTGGAAACCGGCATTACGGTTCAGGTGCCCATTTTTGTCAATGAGGGCGACCGCATCAAGGTGGACACCCGCACTAAGGAATACCTGGGTCGGGAGTAGTCCTGTCCAGGGAGGGTAGCCCTACGGATTCCCACAAGTTCAGTCGCGAGCTTTTCGGCCTTTTCCTGCTGTTCTGGGCTCTGCTGCTGCTGCTCAGTCTGGTCAGCTTTGACGCCAATGATCCAAGCCTCAATCATGTGGTCAGCGGCGCGGCGGTAGTGCGCAACAAGGCAGGCCTGTTCGGCGCGTATGCCGCGGGCTTTCTCAACGACGTATTCGGCGTGGTGGCCCTGCTGTGCCCCCTGGCTTTCGGGGCGCTGGGCGCGGCGTGCATTTCCTCGGCCTACAGTCTGCACTGGCTGCGCTGGTGCGGCTTCTTCCTCATGACCATCTGTCTGCTGGTTATGGCCGCGGCCTGGGATTTTTCCGTGGGCGATCTCTGGGGCGGCGGCATGGTGGGCAATGCCCTGCACCACAATGCCAGCCGCTACCTGAGCCCCGGCGGCTCGGCCCTGCTCTGGATTTTTGTGGCCCTGATGGGCACGCAGCTTGCGGGCAACATTTCCTGGTTCGCTCTGACCGGGCGGCTGGGCCGCTGGCTGCACGCCCGCTGGCTGGCCTGGCGGGAAAAGGCCGATCAGGAAGCAAAAACGTCTTACCGTGCAGCCGAGGCTGCGCCCGCCATGCCGGACGCCGCGGCCGAGGGCCCGGAAGACAATTCGTTTGCGGCCCGGCTGCGGGCCCGGCTGCACCTGCCTTCGCGGGAATTCTGGACCGGGCTGCGGGACAGGCTGGGCGACATCCGGCCCACGGCCGACCGCCTGCCCAAGGTTTATGAAGAGAACGGCGCGGAAGGGGCCGCCCCGCAGCACGCCGCCGCTGCGAACCTGCATGGGGCAGGGCAGGGCGACGCCGCCGCGCCGCAGGTTGCGCCTTCTTCTGTGCCGCAGGACGACGACGATCCCTTCCCCGTAACCGAAACCTTCGGGCCCGTGGCGGCTTCCCCGCAGTCTGCGGCAAGCGCTGCGGCGGCCCAGGCCGCCGCAGGCGCAACGCCCGTGCCCGCCCCTCAGGCGGCTTCCCCCGCCCCAGCGGCCGCGGCGCAACCTTCGCGCGGCGGCGTGCGTGCAGCCCTGGCGCCCCTGCTGGGCAAAAAGGCCCCCATCCCGCTGCCCAGCCTGGATCTGCTTGCGCCTCCGGCCAAAACCCCGGCCGGCCCCGCCAGGGAGGACAGGGAGGCGCGGGGCAAGGCGCTCATAGCCTGCCTGCGGGATTTTGACATTCAGGGCGAGCTGGTGCGCATTACGCCGGGCCCGGTGGTCACCATGTATGAGGTGCGCCCGGCCCCCGGCATCCGGGTAAGCCGCATCGCCAACCTGAGCGACGATCTTGCCCTGGCCCTCAAGGCCATTGCCGTGCGCATCCAGGCCCCCATCCCCGGCACAGACACCGTGGGCATTGAGATCCCCAACGAGAACCGGGAGACGGTCAACTTCCGCGAGCTGGCGGCCAGCGAGGCCTTCCGCAAGGGCTGCGGCCCCCTGACCATGATCCTGGGCAAGGATATTGCGGGCCAGCCGTATATGGCGGATCTGACCCGCATGCCGCACCTTCTGGTGGCCGGGGCTACGGGCGCGGGCAAAAGCGTCTGCCTCAACGGCATCCTCATCAGTCTGCTTTACCGCACCCAGCCGGAGGATTTGCAGCTTCTGCTGGTGGACCCCAAGCGCATTGAAATGGCCGTTTACGCGGACGAGCCGCATTTGGTGCATCCTGTGGTCACGGAAATGAGCGAGGCCAAGAACGCTCTGGACTGGGCCGTGCACGAGATGGACCGCCGCTACGAGGCCATGGCCCGCCTGGGCGTGCGCAACGTGGCGGGCTTCAACCAAAAACTCGCGGCGTACAAAAATGACCTGCCGCCCGATTTCGCCGATCTGGAGCCTTTGCCCTATCTGGTCATTGTCATCGACGAGCTGGCGGATCTGATGATGACCGCCGCCCGTGAGGTGGAGACCAGCATCGTGCGCCTGGCGCAGCTGGCCCGCGCTGCGGGCATCCATATGATTCTGGCCACCCAGCGCCCCAGCGTGGACGTGGTTACCGGCCTGATCAAGGCCAACTTCCCCTGCCGCATTTCGTTTCAGGTCACTTCCAAGCACGATTCGCGCACCATTCTGGATCAGGTGGGCGCGGAGCACTTGCTGGGCCGCGGCGACATGCTCTTCAAACCCAGCGGCGGCCGTCTGCTGCGTCTGCACGGCCCCTTCCTGAGCGATGAGGATGTGCAGCGCGTGGTGGGCCACTGGAAGCGCCATCTGAACCCCGCCTACAAGGTGGACTTCGCCCAGTGGAGCCCGGAGGGCGCGGCCGGAGGCGGCGCCGGCGGCGGGGGCGGCGACGCTGCCCAGGACCCCCTGTACGGTGAAGTGCAGGTTTTTGTGAGCGAGCAGGGCAGGGCCTCCATTTCCCTGGTACAGCGGCGCTTCAAAATTGGCTTTAACCGCGCTGCCCGGCTGGTGGAACAGCTGGAACAGGACGGCATCATCGGCCCTGCCGACGGCAGCAAGCCCAGGGCTGTGGTGAAATAACCCGTTTCGCCTGCGGCCCCCTCGGCCGCCGGTCCCAAAAGGGCGCGCCCGCGCCCGGCAAGGCGGCCCTGGCCGCGGAGGAACTATGCGCGCATTGGCCCTGGCATTTCTGGCTTTGGTCCTGTGGCTGCCCGCCCCGGCGGCAGGTGCGGCCGATCCCCTGGTGCAGACGATCCAGGCCCGTTACGAAAAGTTGCAGGCCTTTTCCGCCACGTTTACGCAGGCCCTCAGCCACAAGGAAAGCGGCGCTACAGAGCAGCGGCAGGGCACGCTGCTGTTCCAGAAGCCCTTGCGCATCCGCTGGCAGACGGCGCGGCCCCATGAAGAAACCCTGGTGGTTACGGACAAAGAAATCTGGGACTACCTGCCCGATGAAGAGGTGGCCTACCGCTACCCCCCCAGCCTGGTGCAGGATTCGCGCAGCATTATCCAGGTCATTACCGGGCAGGCCGCCCTTACCAAGGATTTTGACATCAAAAATGAAGGCCAGGAGGATGGGCTCGTCAGGCTGCGCCTCTTCCCCAAGGAACCTTCGCCGCAGATGGTGGAGGCCGTCATCTGGGTGGAACAGGGCACGGGCTACATTCGGCGAGCCAGGATCACAGATTTTTACGGCAACGGCAACGAGGTGCGCTTTACGTCCTTTACCCCGGACGCCCGGCTGGAGTCCGGCGCGTTCCGCTTTGCCCCGCCCAAGGGCGTGGAGGTGGAGGACCGCATCGACCGCAACGTGCCTGAACGGGAACTTTTTAAATAGTCCAACCGCGCGGCCGCCTCGGTAAAAAATACCCGGGTGTGTAAAAGTTACCCACTTTGACGCAGGGCTTTGCCCGCGCAGCGGCGAAACCCCAGAGCGCCGCATTGTATTTCAGCCGAATATGGCATAGAGTATTCAACTTAGGTACGAAATCCGCTTGTGAAGGAGCAGGAAGATGATTGAGGAGAAAACCCCGGCCGCCGCGCCGGAGGAAGGCGTTGAAGATTTTGCCGCGCTGCTGGCGGCCCACGAGGCTACGGCGGGGCGTCTGCAGCCGGGCCAGAAAGTGGAAGGCACGGTTATCGCCATCAGCGGTGACAATGTCTTTGTGGACGTGGGCATCAAGGTGGACGGCATCATGGACCGCAAGGACATTCTGGACGCCGAGGGCAACGAGACGGTTAAGCCCGACGACAAACTGGAAGCCTGGGTCATCGGCGTTTCTCCGCAGGAGATCCGCCTCTCCCGCTCCATGAGCGGCAGCGGCGTGGCGGCGCTGGAAGAGGCCCGGGACAGCGGCGTGCCCGTGGACGGCCGTGTGGCGGCTGTCTGCAAAGGCGGCTACACCATTGAGGTGCTGGGCAAAACCGCTTTCTGCCCCGGCAGCCAGATCGGCGCTTCCGCTTCGGACGCCGAAGGCCTGGTGGGCCGCACGCTGCAGTTTGTGGTCACCAGGGTGGAGAACCGCGGCCGCAATATCGTGGTTTCGCGCCGCGCGCTCCTGGACCGCGAGCGGCAGGAAAGCCTGGAGGCCCTGCTCCAGACCCTCAAGGTGGGCGATACGGTGGAAGGTGCGGTTACCCGCCTCGCGCCTTTTGGCGCGTTTGTGGAGCTGGCCCCGGCCGTGGAGGGCATGATCCACATTTCCGAGCTTTCCTGGTCCCGGGTAAGCGCACCGGACGAGGCCGTGAGCCTCGGCGACGTGGTGCGGGCCAAGGTGCTCAGCCTGGATAAGGACAAAAAAGGCCAGGTGCGCATAGCCCTTTCGCGCAAGCAGGCCGAGGGCGACCCCTGGCAGGATGTGGCCCAGCGCCTTGTCCCCGGCGAAGTGGTGCCCGGCAAGGTGGTGCGGCTCGCCCCCTTTGGGGCCTTTGTGGAAGTGCTGCCCGGGGTGGAAGGCCTGGTGCACATTTCCGAGATGTCCTGGGGCAAACGCGTGCTCAAGGCTGAGGAGGTGGTGCAGCCTGGGGACGCCGTTTCCGTGAAGATCAAGGACGTCAACCCTGAGGCCCGCCGCATCTCCCTGAGTCTGCGCGAGGCTGAGGGCGACCCCTGGCAGGACGCAGCCCAGCGCTTCCCCGTGGGCGCCAGCGTTGACGGCACGGTGGAAAGCCGCAGCCAGTACGGCCTGTTCGTCACGCTCGCGCCGGGCATTACCGGCCTTTTGCCCGCCGGGGTGCTCAAAAATTCCAAGAACGCCGCCCAGTACAGTAAATTGGACAAAGGCGACGCCGTGACCCTGATAGTGCAAAATATGGACCCGGCGGCGCGGCGCGTTAGCCTGGCCCCCGAAGGCTCGGAAGCCGCGGAAATGGCCGAAGATAAGGCCTGGCGGCAGCACGCCAGGGCCGCTGGCGGCCACTCCGGCGCGGGGAGCGCCGGAAGCATGGGGACGAGCATTATGGCACAGGCTTTGCAAAAGGCTCTGCAAAAAAAATAGCAAGGAGCTTTCCATGACTGTGCGCAAATACCTTTCCGCTCTGGTGGCTCTGGCGCTGCTGCTTTCCTGGCAGGGCGCCCACGCCGCCGGGCTGCCCGACTTCAGCGATCTGGCCGCCAAATGCGGCCCCGCTGTGGTCAACATCAATACGGAGCGCAAGGCCAGCAGCGGCGATCAGGACGACATGTTCGGCGAGATGTTCCGCAACCTGCCGCCCGGATTTGAGAAATTTTTCGACCAGTTCGGCATGCGCGGCGGCAAGCGGCCCCAGATGCGGCAGAAGTCTTTGGGCTCTGGCTTCATCATTTCCGAAGACGGCTACATCGTCACCAACAACCATGTGGTGGCCGATGCGGACGTTATCCGCGTGACCCTGGATCAAAGCACGGGCAAGAGCGAAGCCATCCCGGCCAAGCTCATTGGCGCGGATGAAGAAACGGATCTGGCCCTGCTTAAGGTGGAAGTGAAAAAGCCGCTGCCGTTCCTCACCTTCGGGGATTCAGCCGCCTTGAAGGTGGGCGACTGGCTGCTGGCCATCGGCAATCCTTTCGGCCTGGACCATACGGTGACGGCGGGCATCCTCTCGGCCAAAAACCGCAATATCCACGCCGGGCCCTTTGACAACTTTCTGCAGACGGACGCCTCCATCAATCCCGGCAACAGCGGCGGCCCGCTGCTCAATCTGCAGGGGCAGGTCATCGGCATCAACACGGCCATTATCGCCAGCGGGCAGGGCATCGGCTTTGCCATCCCCAGCAACATGGCCTCCAACATCATCAATCAGATCAAGAGCGGCAAAAAAGTCAGCCGCGGCTGGATCGGCGTGACCATTCAGGATGTGGACGAAGGCACGTCCAAGGCCCTGGGCCTTGGCGAAGCCAAGGGCGCTCTGGTGGGCAGCGTTATGGAAGGCGAGCCCGCCGCCAAGGCCGGCATGAAGGACGGCGACATCATTCTGCGCGTGGACGGCAAGGACATTGCTGACGCCGCGGCCCTGCTGCGGGCCATTGCAGACAAAGCCCCAGGCTCCAAGGCCGCCATCGTGGTCTGGCGCGACGGCAAAACCCGCGAATTCACTGTGACCCTGGGCGAGCGCAAGTCCTCCCTCACTGCGGTCAAGGGCGGCAAGGACGGGCAAAGCGAGGGCCAGCTCGGCATCGCCGTGCGCCCCCTGACTGATGAAGAACGCCGCGAGCTCAAGCTGGACGCCAGGGAAGGCCTGCTCATTGTGGATGTGGATCAGAACAAACCCGCCGCGGAAGCGGATCTGCGCCCCGGCGACGTTATCCTTAAGGCCAACCTCAAACCGGTCAGCAGCGCCCAGGCCTTGTCGCAGATCGTCAACGACGAAGGCCTCAAGCGTGGGGCCGTTATGCTCCAGATTTCCCGTCGCGGAGACGTCTACTTCCGCACGGTGACGCTGGGCAAATAAGCGCATCATTCTTTTGCTGCGGGCAACCTGCAGCGTCCACAGGGGCATCCCTTGACGGGGTGCCCCTGTTTTTCTATTATATCACATCGTTATTTTTATTTTTGTCGCGGCGCACGCAGGCCTGCGGCGGCAGGGAAAAACATGAGCGAGCGCATTCTGGTGCTGGGCGGCGGGTATCTGAGCGCGGCGCTGCAGAACCTTGGCATGCAGGCGGTCACTGTGGGGCCGGGGGCCGGAGCGCACGGCGGCATAGAGCTGGACCATCCGGTCATGACGGCGCGGCTTCTGCACCTGCTGGCCGCCCAGGGATTTGTTCCGGATGCGCTTTTCTATGCGGACAACGGCAACCTGCCCCTGCTGTTGAACCCGGAAGACTTCCCTTGCCCCAGCGCATTCTATTCCATCGATACCTATTGCAATCCCTGGCACGTCCCCTACGCCCGCGGTTTTGACCTGGCCCTGGCGGCGCAGAAGGACCACCTCCCGCTTTTTGCGGACGAAAGCCGGTGCTGTCGCTGGCTGCCCTTGTTCTATCCTGGGGCGCTTCCTTCGTCCGTGCCGCCCTGGGCGGGCAGGGACGTGCCGGTCTCCTTTGTGGGCACCCTGGGGCACAAGAACAATCCGGACCGTCGGCCGTTTTTGGAGCGCTTCAGGCGGCAGCACCCTTTGGTTTGCCGCAGCGGCGACTACCGGCCGCTTTTTGCGCGCAGCCGCATTGTGCTCAACCAGACGGCCTTTTCCGAAGTGAATTTTCGCGTCTTTGAGGCCATGGCCTGGGGCGCTGCTCTGCTTATGGAGCGCTGCGGCAATGGCCTGACGGAGCTTTTCCGCCCAGGGGAAAACATCCTGCCCGTGTATCCCCGCAACGATGCGGCCGCCGCCGCTCGCACGGCTGCCGTCGCGCTGGCCGCCCCTGAACGGCTGGAGCGCGTGGCTGCCGCGGGGCGCAAACTTGTGGCCGAGCGGCACTCGGCGTCGGCGCGGGCCCGCACTCTGACCGCGCTGCTGGGGCAAGCGCGCAAAGCGGGGCTCTGGCGGCTGCGCCTTAAAGAAGAACATGAAGCGTGCAGGCGTGCGGTGCGCACGGCCTTCGCCATGCTGGCGGGAGAGCTTGCAGGGCCCGCCCTGCGCCCTCACGCCGCTTTTTTTGCCCGTTTTGCCGGCGCGTAGGGCGGCATTGCCGCGCCTGGGGTTCCGGCGTATGTTGCCGATGCGGGGACGGCGTTGGCCGCGTCCTGCAGCGCTGGCGTCCGCAGCGTTCATCGGCCGCGAGGCCAATTGCAACGGAGGTTGCCCATGCCTGTGGTCCACCCGGATGCGGGGCGTCTTGCCCCCCTGGAAAAACTGGAAAATATTCCCGCGCTCATGAGCGCGTACTATACGGAAATTCCCGACCCATCCCGACCGGAGCAGCGGGTGGCCTTTGGCACGTCCGGGCACCGCGGCAGCTCGCTGCTGCGCAGTTTTAATGAGGAACACATCTACGCCATCACCCAGGCGGTGTGCGACTACCGCAAAGCTCAGGGCATTGACGGGCCGCTTTTTTTGGGCGGCGATACCCATGCCCTTTCCGAGGCCGCCTACCGCTCGGCACTGGAAGTGCTGGCGGCCAACGGGGTGGCCGTTCGCGTGCCGCGCGGCGGGGCCTACACACCCACCCCGGCCATTTCGCACGCCATTCTGCGCTGGAATGCGGGCCGCCGGACAGGCCTTGCGGACGGCATCGTCATTACGCCTTCCCACAATCCGCCCCGCGACGGCGGCTTCAAGTACAATCCGCCCCACGGCGGCCCGGCGGAAGCGGCGGTAACCAGAGAGATCGAAGCCCTGGCCAACGCCTTTCTGGAGAGCGGCAACCGCGGCGTGCGCCTCCGCCCCCTGCGCGCGGCCCTGGCTTCGCCCCTGGTGGAGGAATACGACTTCATCCGCAGCTATGTGGACGACCTCGCCCAGGTGCTGGACATGAAGGCCATTGCTTCCTCCGGCCTGAAGCTGGGGGCGGACCCCCTGGGCGGCGCGAGCCTGCCCCTGTGGGAACCCATTGCCGAAACCTATGGTCTGGACATTACGGTGGTCAACAAAGCGGTAGACCCCACCTTCCGCTTTGTGCCCTGCGATAAAGACGGCAAAATCCGCATGGATTGCTCCTCGCCCTATGCCATGAGCCGGCTGCTGGAGATGCGCGGGCGGTTTGACCTGGCTTTTGCCTGCGATCCCGATTCCGACCGCCACGGCATTGTCACGCGCGAAGAGCTCATGCCGCCCAACCATTACCTGAGCGTGGCGGCCTGGTATCTGTTCCGCACCCGGCGGCAGTGGCCCTCCGGCTGCGGCATCGGCAAAACGCTGGTCACCAGCGCCATGCTGGACAGGGTAGGGCAGAGCCTGGGGCGTCCGGTGCTGGAGGTGCCCGTGGGCTTCAAGTGGTTTGTGCCGTACCTGCGCGACGGCCGCTGCGGCCTGGCTTGCGAGGAGAGCGCCGGGGCCTCCTTCCTTTGCTTTGACGGCAGCCCCTGGAGCACGGATAAGGACGGCCCCCTCATGTGCCTGCTGGCCGCCGAAATGATGGCTGTGGAGCAGGCCTCGCCTTCCGAAATGTACGAAGGCCTGACCCAGAGGCTGGGCAGGCCCGTATACCAGCGCCTGGACGCGCCGGCGGACGACGAGGTGCGCGCGGCCCTGGCCTCCGTGCGGCCTGAGGACGTCCCGCTGCGCAGCTTGGGCGGCGCGCCCGTGACGGCGGTGCTGACCCGCGCGCCCGGCAACGATGCGCCCATGGGCGGCATTAAAGTAGTGAGTGAAGAAGGTTGGTTCGCCGTGCGGCCTTCGGGCACGGAGCCCATCTGTAAAGTCTACACGGAAAGTTTTAAAGGAGAAGATCACCTTTGCGCCCTGCAAAAGGACGCCCTGGATTTTCTGGAACGCCTGCTCAAAAAAGGGTAGGGCATTTCACCTTTGAAATGCCCTTGGCGGCTGCGTAAGCAGCCGCCCGCCGTGCGGACGTGAGCGCCATGTCTTTGCGCTGTTAAGCGCCGAAAGGTAGTGTCCAGAATTTTTCGCACATTTCGTAGCGGCCCGCGTGGTCAGGATTTTTGGGTCTGCCTTAAGGCGCTGGCGCGGGCCTTGCGAGCGGTACATTCAAAGATGCCGCGGCTGCAAGGGCCGTGACAGCGCCGACGCTATTCTGCTTCCTCCCTGGACATGCACAGATACCGCTGTGTGCCCCATTTCTGGCCCGCCATATAGCGCAGCCGGGCCGCTACCAGCATTAAGGCCGCGTGCCCATCGGGAAAGCTCCCCACCACCCGCGTTCGCCGCCGAATTTCACGATTCAGCCTTTCGAGCGGGTTATTTGTCCGAATATGCC
>NZ_FNBX01000024.1 GCF_900102485.1 Desulfovibrio legallii
AAGTACCTGAGCACGGGATGGGCCAGACGTTTTGTGAAGCGATGGCTGGTCTGGGTGAACAGGTCAGATCTTGCCCCAATGCGCAAAGTGGGCGGACTGATTCAGAGACATCTTGAGAACATCCTGACCTTCTGCCGCCACAGGATCACCAACGGCGTGGCCGAGGGCCTCAACAGCAAGATCATGGCCATCAAGAGGAAGGCTTGCGGTTATAGGAACCGGGAGCATTTCAAGACAGCCATCTACTTCTTCTGTGGCGGTCTAAACCTCTACCCGGCCAGTTCCTGACAGGGGTTACCCACGGAAAACCCGGAAGAACCGCCAAACGTTATGCCGAAATCCGTACAGGCATCACAGAATTAGGCAAGATAACAAATAATTCTCAGGTGTTGCTCGCGCAGCGCGATGCCGAATTCCACACGGTTCTCCTGACAGAGGCTATGCAGCAAAACACCTCCCTGCAGCCTTTGCCTACAGTGGAAGAACGCCGCAGCCAACGCCAGGCGCAGCAAAACAAACCCGCCGCCAAAACGCGCAAACGGCAAAAGCGCAGCAAATCAGCCGCCCCCGAAGCCAGCGCCTCGCTGGCCATGGCCAACCTGAAAAACGAAATCCAGGCCCTGGAAGCACAGGCCTACAGCGATCAGCAAAAATACCAGGAAGCGCAGAAAACCCCGTCCGCGGCAGCGCCCGCTCCAACAACACACGCAACGGCAACGCCTCCGGCAGAGCCCGCCGCGGCCGCGCCAGCGCAGACCGTATCCATAAATCATGTTGTAGAAACGTATAATGCCTATCCTGACAAAGTGTTGCAGATGTAATCTGTGGAAATACAACGCAAACGCACGCTTGAAATCATGAGCGACGCTGCGGCTAAGTCCGGGATAGACATGGTATAGCTGCAAATTGCTGTTGCATATTGTTTTAGCCAACAGATAAAAATAATTTTCAAAAAATATGGTGCCGCAATGTCGATAAAAAAAATCATTATCGCACTCTTTATCGCACTATTTGTAACAGGATGCGCTAGCCCAAGGAAAACTGTCATTATGGACAAACACGCCAAGGAAAAGGTTGTGCAGCCCGTGGCGTTTTATGTTCTGGTGGTCGGGAATACGCGCTATACAGATGATGATGAAACAATAGAAGTGGGGAAAATATTTCAGGAAAAAGCCTCAGAAAGGCTGCAAAAACTCGGCGTTCTTGCCGCAGAAAACGATGGCAAGAACCACTATGTCATCCACGTTAACATCATCAGCTATCGACCTGGAAACGCCGCCGGAAGATATTTTGCCGGACAATTCACTAATTCCTTTGACTCCTCCATAATTATACATGCGCATATGTGTGAAGCCATACAGGGAAATAACGGCATTGAAGCTGGGAACAGCCTTGCCCGTATCCCCACAAACAAAGATTTGCACGAAGGCCTGTTCGGCGGCATAGGCGGATGGGAATCCGTCATCGTCGACGCAGCCTGGGATCTCATTAACACCGTAGAAGAGATTTTTTTGGATGATTAAGAGGGGAAAATGAAAAAAATTATAGCAATAGGCATCATGCTGGTTCTTTCAGGATGCATGATTGGCCCTAGAAACAAGTCCGAAACCATAGGCAAAGAAACGCAGCAAAGCCTCAGTCAGTTTGCAGTGCCAGGGAGAACAACAAACATTGATATCCTGAAAAAATTTAAAAAGCCGACCGGAAAACTCGTGCGCGACGATGCAAAATTCTCCTATATATATTCATACTGGAATACTAATACAAAAAGTTTTGGATTTTTTTCAGGCGTTGCCCAAGTGGAGCTCGAACAGAAGACTGCCAGCTTTATTTTTGACAAAAATGGAACCTTGGAAAAATTTATCTATACTGAAGGGTTTCCATACGCACACTTTACACCGACACCGGTAACACAAACTAAGAACCCCAGCTTTGAAAAAATACTTTATGAGTATTCAAAGCTAAAAATTGGCGATCACTCAAAAAAAATTTATAAAAAACTTGGCAATCCTTTATATAAGACACGACTCGACAATAAAACGACGACATTATCGTATAATGATACGTCATTCTCGTGTGGAATTTGCATAGATATTTCCGACGATGTAATGATTTATAAATATTTTTATTGCTCAGCTGAATTAAATGACCAGGAGAAAGCCGTCTTACAACAATAAATATTCCCTTCACCATTGCCGCCTGCAGGGCTTTGAAAGGCCAGGCCGCGCTTGGCGGCGGCAGAGGCAACGCAAAACGCGGTACGCCTTTTCCGCAGGGCGCGCAGCCAGGACTGTAGGCCCCGCTCTTGCTGCGGGCCCGGCTTGACAGCTGCGCGGCCTGCATATATCAATGTATCCGGATATTGTGATAAGAAACGGAAAACGGTGCAAATCCGTTGCGGGCGCGCCACTGTAACCGGCGTTACCCGCGCCGCGCCACGGCCGCTCAGCGGCGGGAAGGCGCGTCGCCGCCGCGTGCGGGCCCCTTTTACAGGCAGGCCCGCCGCTGCGCGGGGCATGCCGCACGCATGCCCTGGGGGCCGGAAGCCAGGAGACGCCTTGTCACAACTGCCGCCGGGGCTTGTCGCGCTCCGGCGGCGCGGCAGCACTGTCTCGCGTACAGGCACGAGCCCCCGCCCGCGAAAAGGGTTTTCGCGGGTCTGCGTGACGTGGACTGCCTTTCACCCGTTGCGGGCGCTTCTTTGCGCCCGCAGCAAGCCTGAAAGGATCTTCCATGCAAACCCACATTCTTGGCTTTCCCTCCATCGGCAAGGGGCGCGAACTGAAGCGCGCCCTGGAAGCCTTCTGGCGCGGCGAAACGGACGTCAGCTCCCTGCACGCCGTGCGCGAAGCGTTGGAGGCCCGCCACTGGGCCATCCAGCAGACCGCCGGGCTGGACATGGTCGTCTGCGGTGATTTTTCTTTTTATGACCGCATGCTGGACGCCACACTCATGCTGGGTGCGCTGCCCGCCCGCTTTGCCCCCTGCGCGGAGGATACGCCGGCGGCGCGGTATTTTGCCCTGGCGCGCGGCCATGTCGGCCGCAACATTCCGCCCCTGGAAATGACCAAGTGGTTTGACACCAACTACCACTACCTGACGCCGGAGCTGGAGGCCGACACCCCCTGGACGCCCGGCGCGCACCCTGTGCTGGAGGCCGTGCGCCGCGCCAGCGCCCAGGGCTTCCGCCCCAAGGCGGCCCTTATCGGTCCCTTTACCTGGCTGGCCCTGGCCAAGGCCCGGCAGGGCACGGACCCCTGGCCCCTGCTGGAGCGCGTCCTGCCTGCCTATACGGCGCTTCTGGCGCAGCTCGCCCCGCTCTGCCCGCTGATCCAGGTGGAGGAGCCCGTCCTTTGTACGGAGCTTTTGCCCGACCGCGCCGCCGCGCTTTTTACGGAGGCCTACGCCCACCTCAACGCCGCCGCGCCGGGAAAAATTATGCTGACCACCTACTTCGGGCCCCTCACGCGCCATCTGCCCCTGGCCCTGGGCAGCGGCTGCGCCGCCCTGCACCTGGACCTGACCCGCGGCCCCGGCCAGCTGGAGCCCGTGCTGGCCGGCCTGCCGGAAGGCATGGCCCTCTCCCTGGGGCTGGTGGACGGCCGAAACATCTGGAAGACCGACTACGCCCGCGCCCGCGCGCCGCTGGAACGGGCCGTAAGCGCCCTGGGGCCGGAGCGCGTGCTGCTGGGCAGCTCCTGCTCCCTGCTGCACTGCCCTGTAGACGCGGCGGACGAAACGGATCTGCCCCCGCAGGTGCGCGACCGCCTGGCCTTCGCCGTGCAGAAGTGCGCGGAGCTTGCGGACCTCAAAGCCGTGGCCCTGGGATCCGGTGCGGACCTGCTGGCAGCCAACGCCGCCGTGCTGCAAAAGGCCCGCGCGCACCCCGAAGCCGTGGTCCCCGCCGTGCGGAAGCGGGCGGCCGCCGTAACGCCGGACATGCTGCGGCGGACCGCGCCCGCGGCGGCGCGGCGGGCAGCGCAGGACGCCTGGCTCAAACTGCCGCTGCTGCCCGCCACCACCATCGGCTCCTTTCCGCAGACCGCGTCCATCCGCCAGACCCGCCGGGCCTGGAAAAACGGCGACCTGAGCCGGGAGGCTTACGAGGCCGCCATCCGCGCGGAAATTACCTACTGCGTGCAGCGGCAGGAGGCGCTGGGCCTGGACGTGCTGGTGCACGGCGAAGCCGAACGCAATGATATGGTGGAGTATTTCGGCCAGCAGCTGGGCGGCTTCTGCTTTACCCGCAACGGCTGGGTGCAGAGCTACGGCAGCCGCTGCGTCAAGCCGCCGGTCATCTACGGCGACGTGTACCGCAAGGCCCCCATGACCGTGGGCTGGTCCGTCTACGCCCAATCGCTGACCAGCAAGCCCATGAAGGGCATGCTCACCGGCCCCGTGACCATCCTCTGCTGGAGCTTTGTACGCGACGACCTCCCCCGCGAGCAGGTCTGCCGCCAGATAGCCCTGGCCCTGCGCGACGAAACGGCCGACCTGGAAGCCGCGGGCATCCGGATCATTCAGATCGACGAGGCCGCCCTGCGCGAGGGCATGCCCGGCAGCAGCGCGGAGGCCGCCGCCTACCTGCAGTGGGCCGTGGACGCCTTCCTGCTGACCTCCGCCGTGGCGGCCCCCGGCACGCAGATCCACAGCCACATGTGCTACAGCGAGTTCAACGCTATTTTGCCCGCCATCGCGCGCATGGATGCGGACGTCATCAGCATCGAATCCAGCCGCAGCGGCATGGAGCTGCTGGACGCCTTTGCCCGCTATGACTACCGCAACCAGGTGGGCCCCGGCGTATACGACATCCACAGCCCGCGCGTGCCGGATACGGAGGAGATCGCCGGCCTGCTGCGCCGCGCCCTGCGCCATATCCCCAAGGAACGGCTCTGGGTCAACCCGGATTGCGGCCTCAAGACCCGGCACTGGGAAGAGGCCTGGCCCGCCCTGCAGCACATGGTGGCCGCCGCCCGGCAGGTGCGGGCAGAGCTGGGGGCCTGAGCAAGAGGCGCCCAAAGCCGCGCGGAACGGCCCCACAATGGGCAGCCGAACGCGCGGCCGACGCGGCCCCGGCCTCGCCGGGAAAAATCCACAGCGCGCCGGGCGGCAGCGGCCCAGAGCCCTTGCCCCCGGCGCGCCCGGCGAAGAAAGTTACCATTTAGTAATAAATATTTTATTATATAATATGCATAGATATAATAAACTTCCTGAAAAAATACCTCTGGCAGCGCACAGGGCTTTGTAAAAATCAACGTTTTTGTAGCTTATGTGGCAACCGGCTATACGCAAGGCCCCCCTGACCGAACCCCCTGAACGGAAAACGCGCCCCCCACGAAGCGGCCAACGGCCGGAGGCCGCTTCCCCAAGACAGGCGACCCAACGGCCCGGCAGAAGCCGCGCGCCAAGGCCTCTTGCTGTCGGACCGGGCCCTGCCGCAACAAAACGTCCGCAACAAAACGTCCGCCCCTCCCAGCGCCGTTGCGCCGCCACAGCCCCCCCCAGGCGCACGCCAGGACAAGACCGCAAAGTCCTGAACCGCCTCCCCGCCGGACGGACACAATTTTTTTTGCCTGCCGCCCCTTCCCGCCCAGCGCCGTTCCCGCCCCGATCCATGCGGCCGCGCCCCCCTGGCAAGCCCTGAAAAAATTGACTTGCGTTGCGCTTTATGACAAAAGAAAAAGACACTTGATTACGGTATATTTTCCACCTTCCGGTAGACTTTCAGGAGGACAAAGTTACCAAAGCGTGCTTTTCGGCAAGGGCTAACAGGCAGTTTCTTGAGCTTTTCCCCGTGGTTATTGATTCGGAATGCTTTTTGCTTTAGGCTGCCTTGTGGTAGGGAATATTGTTATACCGTGTCCGTCAAAAACACTCGGGAGGCCTTCATGAAGTTGTTGCAAGTTGCCACTGCCTGCGCCCTGTCCCTGTTTGTGGGGCATGCGGCCATAGCCGCGGAAGCGCCGATCAAAATCGGCTTTCCCATCCCCCTCACCGGCGAGATCCCCAAGGTGGGCGAGGGCTCCAAATACGCGGCCGAAATGCTGAAGGAAGAAATCAACGCCAAGGGCGGCCTGCAGGTGGGCGACAAGAAGTACCCCCTGGAATTTATTTACGAAGACAATGAATCCAAGCCCGAATCGGCCGTCAACGTCACCCTGAAGCTCATTGAGCGCGACAAGGTGCTGGCCATTGTGGGCCCGCAGTCTTCCCGCCAGGCCGTGCCCGCCGGCGGCGTGGCCAACGATGAGGAAGTGCCCCTGATCACCCCCTGGTCCACCAACCCGGACGCCACCAAGGACCGCCCCTGGGTCTTCCGCGGGGCCTTCCTGGATCCCTTCCAGGCGCCTGTGGCCGTGGACTTCACCACCAAGACCTTCAAGGCTAAAAAGGCCGCCGTGGTCTTTGAGGTCTCCAACGACTACTCCAAGGGCCTGGCCGACAACTTCAAGGAAGCCTTTGAGAAAGTGCACGGCAAGGGCTCCGTGGTAGCCATGGAATCTCACGGCCCCAAGGACCAGGATTTCTCCGCCCAACTCACCAAGATCATCGCGGCCAAGCCCGACTTCATCTTTGTGCCTGAAAACTACAGCTTTGCGGCCCTGATCGTGCCCCAGGCCCGCGACCTGGGCTACAAGGGCCCCTTCATGGGCTCCGACGCCTGGGGTTCGGCCGAGCTCTTCAACCTCTGCGGCAAAGACTGCGTGGGCCAGTATTTCTCCACCCACTACACCGCCGAGGGCGCTACGGGCAAGACCAAGGAATTCATCGACAAATATCAGGCCAAATACGGCTATGTGCCGGACGACGTGGCCGCCCTCACCTGGGACTCCATCAATATCGTGCTGAACGCCATCCAGCAGGCCGGCAAAATCGACCCGGATCTGAAAAAAGAACGCAAGATCATCCGCGACAACATGGCCAACATGGCCAAATTTGACGGCATTACGGGCAGCATGAAGTTTGACGCCAACCGTGATCCCATCAAGTGTGCGGTTATCGTGCGCGTGACGGACAAAGGCACCTTTGCCTTTGTGGAATCGGTCTGCCCCAAATAACCCTTACGCCTGCACCTAAGCGCGGCCCGCCACGGCGGGCCGCGCTGCATTGCGCCAGTGCACGCCGCCCCGGCCGTGCCGCCCCCCAACCGTCAGTCCAGCGGGGAAGCCATGGATTTTTTGCTGCAACAAATGCTCAACGCCCTGCAATGGGGCAGTTTTTACGCCCTCATCGCCCTGGGTTACACCCTGGTGTACGGGGTGCTGCGCCTCATCAACTTCGCCCACGGCGATATCTTTATGGTGGGCGCGTATATTTCATTTTTCGTCGCCACCTATCTGCTTTCCCCCGCCGTGGGGCTGTCCAAGCCCGTCGCCCTCTGGCTGACCATCGCGCTTACCATGTTGCTCACAGCCCTGGTGGGCGTTACCCTTGAGCGCATCGCCTACCGGCCCCTGCGCCGCAAGGGGGCCCACCGCCTGTATGTGGTCATCACGGCCCTCATGTGCGGCCTGATTCTGGAAAACGGCAACCTTGCCCTGCTGGGGGCCACGAAGCGCAAACTGCCAGAGATGGTGGACAAAGTGGTCTACTCCATCGGCCCCCTGGTGGTCACCAACCTCAAGCTCTGGGTTATCCTGGCCGCAGTGGTGGTTTTTGTCCTCCTGCAGACTATGGTCACGCGCACCAAGGTGGGCATGGCCATGCGGGCCGTCTCCTGGGACCGTTTCGCCCTGCCGCTCATGGGCATCCCCCTGGACAGTGTCATTGTGACGACCTTTGTGCTGGGCTCCGGCATTGCGGGCCTGGGCGGCATGCTCTTTGCCATGTGCTACCCCAACCTGGAGCCCTACATGGGGGCCATGCTGGGCTGGAAGGCCTTTATCGCCGCCGTGGTGGGCGGCATAGGCGATATCCGCGGGGCCTTTGTGGGCGGCTTTTTGCTGGCCTTTGTGGAGATCATGGTGGTGGCCTTTTTGCCCTCCACCTACATGGATTTGTTCTCCTTCACCATCCTGCTGCTGATCCTGTGGGTGCGGCCCACGGGCATTTTCGGCATGCCGCAGACGACCAAAATCTAGCCGGAGCGTCCGATGCTGACAGTTTTTGTACAAGCGGCTCTTCTGATCCTTGCCGTGCTCTGCTTCGGTTACGCACTCAAGCGCGCCCTGCGGCAAAAAAAGATCGACTGCCTCATCTTTCTTCTGGGCGGCGCCCTGCTGGTGCTGGCCGAATACTATTCCTGGATCGACGGCTACTGGCTTTCGGTCATCAAGTTCATGGGCCTTAACGTCATTTTTGCCGCCAGCCTCAACCTGGTCAACGGCTACATGGGCGAATTTTCCTGTGGGCACGCGGGCTTCATGTGCGTGGGGGCCTATGTGGGCGGGCTTTTGACCATTCTGCTCTTCACCAAAAACAAGCTGCTGGGCGCGCCCCTGCTGCCGCCGGAGCTGGCGCCGCTGCTCTTTCCCGGCGTGCTGGCCGTGGCCGGGCTGGCGGCGGCCATGTTCGGCCTGCTGGTGGCCCTGCCCTCCTTCAAAACCAGGGACGACTACCTGGCCATTATCACCATCGCGGCCAACTACATCATCATCGCGTTGATCATCAATATCGACGCCGTGGGCGGCCCGCGCGGCCTTTCCGGCATGCGCGGGGTTGTGCGCGCCATGGAGCGGGTGGCCGACATCCCCTGGATGATGATCTGGATCGTGCTCTCGGTCATGGCCAGCGTCATGCTGCTCTACCGGCTGGTCAACAGCACCCTGGGCAAGGGCATTCCCGCCGTCTGCCAGAACGAAGTGGCCGCGGAAATCATGAGCGTCAACACCAAAAAGGTGAAGCTCACGGCCTTTATGGTCTCCGCCGGCATCGCCGGGGTGGCCGGGGCGCTCTACGCCCACCTTTTCAGCTCCATCTACGCCAACAGCTTCGGCATCATGAAGTCCACGGAGGCCATGGTCATGGTCTACCTGGGGGGCATGGGCTCCCTTTCCGGCTCGGTGCTGGCGGCCATCATGTTCACCCTGCTTATCGAGCTGCTGCGCTTCGCCCTGCCGGCCCTGAGCGACCTTTTGCAGCATGTGCCCTTTGTGCCGGACAATTTCGCCATCAGCCAGGAATGGAAGTGGGTCATCATCCCCCTCATCCTTATCCTGCTCATGCAGTTCCGCCCCGAAGGGCTTCTGGGCAACCGGGAGTTGACGCAGGTCTTCCCCCGCCTCAAGCGCCTGCTGACCATCGGCAAGGCGGACTAGCCCCTTCCCCATCGCACCGACAACTTTTGCGGGAGCTGACCTTGGCACTGTTTGAAATGAAAGAAGTCACGCAACGCTTCGGCGGACTCATCGCGCTGACGGATTTTTCCATCGCCATTGAGGACCACACGCTGGTAGGGCTCATCGGCCCCAACGGCGCGGGCAAGACCACGGTCTTCAACCTGGCCTCAGGCTTCTACCACCCCACCGAGGGGCAGATCGTCTTTGACGGTCACGTCTACAACCGCAAGCTGGAGCCCCACCAGGTCACCGCCATGGGCATGGCCCGCACCTTCCAGAACATCCGCCTCTGGAACGACATGACCGTCACCGACAATATCTGCGTTTCGCAGTACTGTCGCCTGGGCTACAGCCTGCTGGACGTCTGGCGCAACGACGCGCGCTACCTGCGCGAGGAAAAGCGCGTGCGCCACAAGGCCGCAAAAATTCTTGAAATCATGGAACTGGCCGACGTGGCGGAAGAGTGCCCCAAAAACCTGCCCTACGGCCTGCAGCGCCGGGTGGAGCTGGCCCGCGCCCTTTCCACCGACCCCAAGCTGCTTTTGCTGGACGAACCGGCCGCGGGGCTCAACTCCGCCGACGTGGACGGGCTTATCAAGCACATCCGCTGGATCTACGACGAATTTAACATTGCCATCTGGATGATCGAGCACCAGATGAAGGTGGTCATGTCCCTCTGCCAGGACATTATGGTGGTGGAATTCGGCAAGACCATCGCCCGCGGCACGCCGCAGGAAATCCAGTCCAACCCCGATGTCATCAAAGCCTACCTGGGCGACGAGAACGTGTAATGCTGCTGGAAGTTGAAAACCTGTACGCCGGCTATGGCAAGATAGAAGCCCTCCACGGCATCTCCTTTCATGTGGAAAAGGGCGAAATCGTCACCCTCATCGGCGCCAACGGCGCGGGCAAATCCACAACCCTCAAGGCCGTTATGCGCCTGCCCCCGCCGGAATCGCCCACGGTGCTCAGCGGGGACATCCGCTTCAACGGCGCATCCATCCTCAAGACCGAGCCGCACCATGTGGTGGCCCACCTGCGCATGGACCTGGTACCCGAAGGCCGCCACATTTTCGGCAACCTCACGGTAAGCGAAAACCTCAAACTGGCCACCTGGACCCGCAAGGACGGCGACATTCAGAAAGACGTGGCGCGCGTGTTTGAACTCTTCCCCCGGCTGCGCGAGCGCATGCACCAGCGCAGCGACACCCTTTCGGGCGGCGAGCAGCAGATGCTGGCCGTGGGCCGCGCGCTGATGACCCGCTGCTCCGTGCTGCTGCTGGACGAACCCTCCATGGGGCTCTCCCCCTTGCTCATGTATGATATGTTCCGCACCCTCAAGCAGCTCAACAGCGAGGGCCTCACCGTAGTGGTGGTGGAGCAGAACGCCCGCCTGGCCCTGCAGGTGGCTGACAGGGGCTATGTGCTGGACACGGGCTCCATCGTGGCTGCGGGCACCGCCGCGGAGCTGGCCGCCACGCCGGAAATCAAGGCCGCATATCTGGGCGCGTAGCACCGCAGGCCCTGGCCCCGCGCGCTGCAGCGGCACGAGCGCGGGCGCAGCCTGCGGCCGGCGGGAAGCGCTTGCTGCGCAGGGGGGCGGATGCCCGCTGTAACTCAGAATGGCGCTCGCGGCGCGTCAGGGCAGGGTTCCGTCCGCAGCGTCAGGGGCGGCGCGGACGCAACGGGCCTGGCCATTGCTCGCGCCGGCCAGGGCTTCGCGAAGCGCGGCTTCCTGCTCCTCCGGCAGCACAAGCGTCAGGCTGGCCTGCGCGGCGTAGGCTTCGGCAACGGGAACCGCCTCGTAGGCGGGCAGCAGGTGGCGCACGGCGTCCAGGCAGGCGTAGTCCAGGGTGACCGCCAGCCGCACCTGCGGCACGCGCTCGCGCAGGGGCAGCGTTTCTAAATTCCGGCGTACGCTGTCCTGATAGGCGCGCACCAGGCCGCCGGTGCCCAGCTTCACGCCGCCGAACCAGCGGCTGACCACCAGACAGACTTCACCCACCGCGCTGTACAGCACCACCTGCAGCATGGGACGCCCCGCCGTGCCGTGGGGCTCGCCATCGTCTGAAGAGCCCACCTGCGCCGTGTGCCCCGGCGCGCCGGCGGCATAGGCCCAGCAATTGTGGGTGGCGTCCGCGTGGCGGCGGCGCACGGCCTCCACAAAGGCCCGCGCGGCCGCGGGCCCCGGGGTGTGCGCGCAGAGCGTCACAAACCGGCTGCGCCGGATGACGAGCTCCGTGCGGTGGGGCGCTTCAGGCCCCGCCGCGGGTACGGAATACCGGGCGGCAGGGGCGCTCATGAGGCGGCGGGACGGCTGGTTGCGGGCTGGAAAGGCATGCCTTTTTGTAGCGGGGCGCGCCGCGCCTGGCAATGGCGGAAAGGCAAAAAATTTTGCGCAAAACCCTTTACAAGCGGTGCACACTTCGTTAAACAGGAATCGTTCGCAATTAATAACAACCTGCAACAAGGAGAAGACAATGAGCAAGACCCAGGACAATCTCATGGCGGCCTTTGCCGGCGAATCTCAGGCTAACCGCAAGTATCTGGCCTTTGCCCAGGCGGCGGACAAAGAAGGCCTGCCCCAGGTGGCCAAGCTGTTCCGCGCCGCCGCTGCCGCCGAGACGGTGCACGCCCATGCCCACCTGCGCAATGCGGGCAAGATCGGCGATACCGCCGCCAACCTCAAATCCGCCATTGAAGGCGAAACCTACGAATTTACCCAGATGTACCCAGAGATGGTGAAGGAAGCCAAGGAAGAAGGCCAGAACGCCATCGCCAAGTACTTTGAATTCGCCAACAAGGTGGAAGGCGTGCATGCCGAGCTGTACAAAAAGGCCCTGGAGAACCCCGGCGGCCTGCCCGCGACGGACTACTACGTCTGCAAAATCTGCGGCTACACCCACGAAGGCCCCTGTGACGCCTGTCCCGTGTGCGGCGGCGGCGCAGCGGCCTTCTTCAAGGTTGACTAGAGCAGAGTAACTTTGCGAATATGCATTCGCAAAGTTTAAGGCACGCTCGTTTCGGCGCTTAACGGCGCAAATAAATTGCGCTTACGCCTCCACAGCGGGCGTCTGTTCACACAGCCGCCAGGGCATTTCAAAGTTGAAATGCCCTAAACGCTGCCGCAGCAGCGCGCGGGGCTTTGCCCCCTGAGCGCACAGCAGAAGGCCCCTCCTGTCCGCACTGGACAGGAGGGGCCTCCACATGCGTTGGCGGAAGGGCGAGGCTCAGGCCTGCAAGGCGCGGCACATCTTGCCTTTGCCGACATGCGCTCGCAAGGGCAAGCAAGACGTCCGCTCCGGCGCGTTACTGCCGGCAAAGCGGCGCTTGCGCCCTTGCGCGGGCGGCGGCCCGCACCGCCGCCAAAGCCGTTTAAACGTGAAAAGCTCTACTGCGCAAGCCCCAGGGCGCACAGCAGATTGTCGACCGCCATATGGCCCATAGCGGCGGTTGCGCCGGCCGTGGAGGCCGCGCAGTGCGAGCCCATGACCAGGTTGTCCAGCGCGTACCAGGCCGGATCCGCCGGGGGCTCTGCGTTGAACACGTCCAGCCCCGCGCCGTAGATCCGCCCCTGGCGCAGGGCATCCAAAAGGGCCTGCTCGTCCACCAGGCCGCCGCGCGCCGTGTTGACAAGGATGGCCGTAGGCTTCATGGCGGCCAGCCGCGCGGCATTGATGCACTGGCGGGTCTCATCGGTCAGGGCCGTATGCAGCGTGATGCAGTCCGCCTCGCGGCAGATGCGGTCCAGGTCCGCGCGCTCCACGCCGTGCTCGGCGGCCCAGGCCCCGTCCCAGACAATGTCGTGGGCCAGGATCTTCATGTCAAAGCCCCGGGCGCGGCGGGCCACGCAGCGACCCACGGCGCCCAGCCCCACAATGCCCAGCGTTTTGCCGTAGAGGTCCAGGCTGGTGATCTTGCCCCAGTCTTTCTGGCGGCAGCGGCGGTCGATGAGGGCCGCCCGGCGGGCCGTCATCAGCATGAGGGTCAGGGCGTAGTCGGCCACGGCCTCGCTGTTGGCCCCCACAGTGCGGGAAACGGCAATGCCGTGCGCCTTGCAGTAGGCAAGATCAACGTTGTCCAGCCCCACGCCGTACTTGGCCACGGCGCGCAACTGCGGCGCGGCAGCCAGCACGGAGGCGTCCAGAGGGTCCACGCCCAGGATGACGCCCTGGCAGTCCGCCAGCTTGGCGCGCATCTGATCCGCAGAAAGGATGCCGCCCGTATCGTTGCGCAGCACGGTGAGCCCGGCCTCGCGCAGGCGGTCGAAAAGTTCGGGATTATTCTTGCCAAAAGAACGGGGGGTCACAAGCACGTTCACGGGTATGCTCCTTATGCAAGCGATGGACGCGGACAGCGCCGCCGCGCGGTGCACCGGCTGCCGCGCCTGCCCAAAATAGCGGATGCGGCCGCGCGCCGCCAGCCTTTTTCCTCAGGGGGCCGCGCCGGTTCAGGCTTATCCCGCCGCGCGCCTTTGTCAACAGCCCGCACCTTGCGGCCCGGGCGCGCCCCGTGTACAAAAGAAGAAAACAGGATGTTTTTCCTATGAAAACACAAAATGCCGTCATCGCCACCAGCATGCCCCTTCTGGACAGCCTGGTGGAACGCCTTTGCCATCCCGATTCCCTGGACGCCGTGTGGCACCGCCCGGCCCAGGGCGCGGCCATGCCCTCCCTGAAGGATCTGGCGGAAATTCTGGAGCGCCTGCGCGCGGCCATCTTTCCCGGCTATTTCGGCCCGGCCCAGGTGCGGCGCGAATCCATGCGCTACCACCTGGCCGCCAACCTGGACAGCATCTACCGCCTGTTGAGCGAACAGGTGGTGCGCGGCTTCTGCTTCGGCTGCGCGGGGCAGGAAAATCCCTGCGCCTCCTGCGAAACCGAAGGCCAGGACGCGGCCCTGACCTTCATGGACCGCCTGCCGGAAATCCGCCGCCTGCTGGCCGGCGACGCCCAGGCCGCCTATGAGGGCGACCCCGCCGCCACCAGCCCCGGCGAAACCATCTTCTGCTACCCTTCGTTGCGGGCCATGTTCCACCACCGCATCGCCCATGAGCTCTACAAGCTCAAGGTGCCGCTCATTCCGCGCATGATTTCGGAAATGGCCCACGCCAGCACGGGCATTGACATCAACCCCGGCGCGGCCATAGGCGAGGAATTTTTCATTGATCACGGCACCGGCGTGGTCATCGGAGAAACCGCCGTCATCGGGCGCAGCTGCCGCCTCTATCAGGGCGTGACCCTGGGCGCGCTGTCCTTTCCCAAGAATCCCGACGGCACGCTGACCAAGGGCATTCCCCGCCACCCCATTCTGCAGGACAACGTCACGGTTTATGCCGGGGCCACCATTCTGGGGCGGGTAACCATCGGCAGGGGCGCAGTCATTGGCGGCAATGTCTGGGTGACGCAGGACGTGCCCGACGGCGGCCGACTGGCCCAGGAGAAACCGCATGACTGAACCGCGGCAGCGCCGCGCCCGCCAGCTTGCGAGGCCAGGCGGCAGTAAGGCGGCCACAGCCTTGGGCGGCGCGCGGCGGCGCAACGGCTGCCCTGCGAATGCAGAGGCCGACCGCCCCCAAGGCGAGCCGCGCTGCCGCGCGCGCGTCCTGCTGCCCTTTCTGGCTGCGGCCCTGCTGCTGGCGGGTTGCGGCCAGGGCGTGCAGGTGCAGGCCAAAGGCCAGAGCGTAACCAGCATCAGCACCGGCAGCAGGTAGAGGGGGGGCAATCCCCCGAAAAATCCCCCCCCATAGAGCAGATTAACTTTGAGAATAGGCATTCTCAAAGTTTAAGGCACGCTCATTTCGGCGCTTAACAGCGCAAATCCGTTGCGCTTACGCCTCCACAGCGGGCGTCTGCTCGCGCAGCCGCCAGGGCATTTCAACGTTGAAATGCTCTAAAAGCCGCAGCAGCGCTCCCGGCCTGGAATAGCCCCAGGCCGGGGACGGTTCCGCAGACGCGTCTGGGGGGATACTTTTTTGTATTGCATCCCCATGGACCCTGCGGCGCGCGCGTCAATCGGGCTGCGCCCCATGCGGGGCACGCCTCCTGTTCAGAAGGTCGGGGGCGTATTTGTCCAGAGAATGCGGGCAGTGACTGTCCCTTTGTTCATATAGCTGTGCGGCAGCTCGGAGCGGAACGCAAACGCATCGCCGGGCGAAAGCATATAGCTCGCGCCGTCAACCACCAGCTCCACCTGCCCTTCCAGCACATAGCCCACCTCTTCGCCTTCGTGGCCGATGGAGCCATCGCTGCCGTCGCCGGGGGCAATAATGTGAATGTTGCACTCCAGCATATGGTCCGGGGTATGGGGGATGATCCTCTCCAGCACAACGCCGCCGCCGTGCGTTTTGGCGGGCATGCGCAGCTGGGGGCGCTCTTTGCTCCTGTAGACGACCCTTGTGGGCTCCGGCTCGCTGAACAGGGCGCTGATGGAGACCCCGAGAGCCGTGGTAATGTTGTGCAGCGTTTTAAGGGAAGGGTCTACCTTATCCGTTTCAATTTTGGAAAGCAGACTTTCCGAGCAGCCGACCATGCCGCTTAATTCCCGCATGGTCAGGCCCTTGGCCTTGCGCAAGCGGCGCAGGCGTTTCCCTATATTCTGAATATTCATGTCCATTATCTGGCTCCTGAAGCGCGTCTTCATGCCGGACAAGGCCAGCATACACTCCTCTTTGCCATAAATTCAAGTTTCATCTGAAATTGAATTAAAATACATTTTTGTCCCGTCTAAAACAAAAAAAGACTAAAATATCCGCAAATTGCAGGCTACAACGCCCGCCCAGCCCCACCGCACTCTGCGCCCCCACGCAGAGCTCAAAAAAAATACCTGCGAAGCCAGCCTGTTATGCCATATCCCTGAAGCAAACCGCTTGGCGCGCCGCAGCTTGGCACCCCTTTTGCTTGAATTTAAGTAAATATTTTTTGAAAACTTGAATAACTTGAAAATAAACTGGCAAAAATTTTCTTTTCATTCACGCAGAATGCCGGACAGCGCGCGGCGAACCTACACGCAGCCCCGGCAAAACGTCCGGCAAGGAGTACCCGTCATGCCGTCACAGCTTATTGAAGTTCCGGCGTATCACGGCAAGGCCGTCCGCCTGAAAAAAGGTCAGAAGCTCAAAATCATTAACACCCACGGCAGCCAGGTAGTGGACTTCTGGGTGTTCAATGCCGAAGACATGCACGAATTCATGTCGATGGAGCATGCCCGCGTTTATCTCATGCAGATCATGCCCAAGGTGGGGGACGACCTGGTGACCAACAAGCGCCGCCCCATCGTCCGGCTGGTGGAGGACACCACGCCCGGCCTGCACGACATGCTTTTTGCAGCCTGCGACGTATACCGCTACCAGCTCCAGGGGTACGCGGGCTACCACCGCAACTGCACGGACAATTTTCATGAGGCCCTGGCGGAACTGGGCCTGCAAGCGCCGGAGCTGCCCCAGCCCATCAACCTTTTTATGAACGTCCCCATCGTGGACGGATACAAAATGGTTGTGGAGCCGCCCGTGAGCAGGCCCGGACAATACGTGACCTTTGCCGCGGCCCTGGACGCCGTGGCGGTAATGACCTCCTGCTCGCAGGATATGGTCCCGGTCAACGGCGCGGGCTGCACGCCGCAACCTGTGCATTTTGTTGTGGAGGACTGAGCGTGGCCACACGAACCGAGGCAGGCTGCACCGCCCCCCCGCCGGACGTCTTGCGGCTGACGCAGACGCTGGTGGCCTGCAACACCATGCCGGAAAACGGCAATGAAGCTGCCTGCCTGGAGGCCGCGGCCCACACGCTGCGCGCGGCGGGTTTTCTGGTGACGCTGGACAGGTTCGACGCAACCCACGCCAACCTCTACGCCCGGCTTCTGGACGCGCCGGAGTCTCCCGGGCTGTGCCTTGCCGGGCATATTGACACGGTAACCGCACGCGCTGCCGGCTGGCGCACGCCGCCCCTGCAGGCGGACGAACGGCAAGGCAGGCTCTACGGACGCGGCAGCTGCGACATGAAGGGCGGCGTGGCGGCCCTGCTTTGCGCGGCGGCGGCCATGCGGCCCCGCCTGCGGCCGGGGCAAGACCTGCGCGTGCACCTCTACGGCGGCGAAGAGGTCGGCTGCCTGGGCTCGCGGCATATGGCCGAACGCCGCCCGGAAGAACTGGCCGGCGTGGGGGCGGCCATAGTGGCGGAGCCCACGGCCCTGCTCCCCAGCGTCGGGCACAGAGGGGCCTTATGGCTGCGGGTCACGGCCAGCGGCAATGCGGCCCATGCCTCCATGCCCCAGCTCGGCGACAACGCCCTGACCCGGCTTTTGCCCGTGGCCGCCCGCATTCAGGCCTATGATGCGGGAAGGTGGCGGCACCCCCAGATGGGCCCGGCCACGCTGACGCTGACGACTCTGCACGCCGGTTCCGGCTGCAACATGGTGCCGGACGCCGCCGGGCTTACCGTGGATATCCGTACTGTGCCCGGCCAGGATCAGGACGCTGTCCTGGCGGACATCCGCGATCTGGCCGGCGAAGCCTGCCGGGTGGAGGTGCTGACGCGCGTTCCCTCCCTTTGGACGCCGCCCGACCTGCCGTGGGTGCGGCGGGTCGCCCGGCTGGCCCACGGCGCGGCGGGGCAGACGCCCGCCCCCGTGACGTCGCAATTCTTCACAGACGGGGCTTCCCTGCGCCTGGCCAAGCCGGAGCTGCCCATCATTATCCTGGGCCCCGGCGAACAAGGCGTCGCCCACCAGACCAACGAATGGTGCGCGGTGCCGCAGCTCTGTCGTGCAGTGGACGTGTATATGGCCATCCTGGCCGACTGGTATGGGGTGTAAGCCCTGTTCTACGCCTGGTTGTTGCTGCCGAAGATTGTTTGTCAAGGAGTACCGTTATGTCGCATGCCGCCGATGCCGTGAAATTTCCTTCCTACAGGGTCGCAGCCGTGCAGATGGCGCCGGAAATCGGCGCTAAGGAAGCGAACATAAAAAAATCACTGCTAAAAATTCAAGAAGCCGCCGCAGCCGGGGCCGTGCTGATAGTCCTGCCGGAGCTGTGCAACAGCGGCTATGTCTTCAACAGCCGCGAGGAGGCCTTTGCCCTCTCTGAGAGCGTCCCGGACGGCCCCACGGTGACCGCCTGGGCGGACGCGGCGCAACGGCTGGGCGTGCATGTGGCCGCCGGCATCTGCGAACGGGCAGGGGCATGCCTGTACAACGCGGCCGTGCTGGTGGGGCCCGAAGGATACATCGGCACGTTTCGCAAGGTCCATCTGTGGGGCGAGGGGAAAATGCCCTTAACATCATCTGCGCCGATCGTTGCGGCACGGAGCGCAACCAGCCTTTTATCGGGCAGAGCCTCATTGTGGGGCCGCAGGGCTGGCCGCTGGCCGGACCGGCCTCCGGCAGCGCAGAAGAAATCCTTTATGCGGCGGTGAACATCAAGGAAACCCGCCTGGCCCGGCAGTGGGGCAGCCTCAACAACATCGTCGGCGACAGGCGTCCGGACGTCTATGGCGACAGCCTTGGGCGCTGACGCCCAAACCTCAAGGGAGCTCTCTATGAATGGTTTAAAAAAATCCTTGTTGTGCCTGGTGTAATCCGCCAGGGGAAACGGCTCGCGCACGGATATCCCGGCGCGGATAAACACAGCACATGCTGACACCCAAACCCTATGGAGGCAGTTATGAACGCGACATTTCGCCACATTGCAGCGGCAACCGCCCTGGCCTGTGCCGTCATCCTGGGTCCTCAGGCGGCCAAGGCCGACCTGCTGGCCGACGTTAAGGCCAAAGGAGAGATCGTTATCGGCACCGAGGCCCGCTACGCTCCCTTTGAGTACATGGAGGACGGCAAAATCGTCGGCTACAGCGCGGACCTGCTTGCGCTGATCATGAAAGACATGCCCGGCGTCAAGGTAAAGCGGGTGGACATCCCCTTCCAGGGCATCCTGCCCGGCCTGAGCGCCAAAAAATTCGACTATATCGTCACCTCGGTTACCGCCACCAAGGAGCGCTACGCCCGCTACGCCCTGAGCGTGCCCATTGCCGACGCCACCGTGGCCATGCTGGTGCGCGCGGACAGCCCTTGCACCAAGCCGGAAGACCTGCTCGGCAAAACCGTGGGCAGCCAGACCGGTTCGGCGCAGATCGCCGCTTTGCGGCAGTTTGCCGAAAAGATGGGCGGCAAGGACAAAATCAAGGCCAAGGAATATGTAGCCTTTGATGAAGCCTACGCCGACCTCGCCGCCGGACGGCTTGACGGCGTGGCCCAGTCCTTCCCCAACCTGGCGGACGTCATCAAGCGCCGCCCGGGCGTGTTCAAAATCATCACGCCCCCCTTCGGACCCAAGGTCTATTTCTCCTGGGCCGGGCGCAAGGATGCCGACAGTGCTTCGCTGGTGGCCTTTTTTGATGAAGGCCTGCGCAAGCTCATGGCCAGCGGCAAGATGAAAGAGCTGCAACAGAAGTGGTTCGGATTCAGCATGGACGTGCCCACCACCCTGCCGGTTCCCGTACAATAGCCTTCTTTGACAACGCCGCCCCTCGCCCGGAGTTCCGGCCCCCCCCCCAGGCCGGAACTCCGGGAAGCAAAGGAGAAATAAGAATGTGCCCGGTCAACTCTCTGGAATCCCCCCGCTTTTGCGGCATCCGCACCTTTATGCGTCAGCCCGCGGCCGCGGCCGGGGCAGCGCCGGCCGACGTTTCCATCATCGGCGTGCCCTTTGACAGCGGCGTCTCCTACAGGCCCGGCACACGTTTTGGCCCGGCTGCCGTCCGCGAGGCCTCAACGCTGCTCAAACCCTACTCGCCGGAACTGGACGTGGACGTGACCGAAGCGTTCAGCATTGCGGACCATGGCGACATAGACACCATCCCCGGCTATATGGAGGAAAGTTTTACGGCCATTACTGCCGGCCTGCTGCCTTTTTTCCGCGCCAACACCCTGCCCGTCATTCTCGGGGGCGACCACAGCATCAGCCTGGCCAACCTGCGCGCCGTCAAAGAAGCGCAAGGCCCCGTGGCCCTGCTGCATTTTGACGCGCACAGCGACACCCTCCCCAGCTACTACGGCAAGCCCTACAATCACGGCACGCCGTTTTACTGGGCCATCAGCGAAGGCCTGATCCTGCCGGAGCGCTCCGTACAGATCGGCATCCGCGGGCCGCTGTACAGCCGCAAGGCCCTGGATTGGCCCCGACAACAAGGGCTGCGCATCATTATGGGGCATGAGGCCCACGCCCTGGGGCTTGAGGCCGTGATACGCGAGGCCCTGGCCCGAGTGGGCGACGCCCCCGTGTTTCTGAGCTTTGACGTGGATTTTCTGGACGCGGCCTATGCGCCGGGAACCGGCACGCCGGAGGTGGAGGGCTTCACCACCTATGAAGCCATGACGCTGGTGCGCGGCATCTGCAGCCATTGCCGCACTATCGGCATGGATCTGGTGGAAGTTCTGCCGGACAAGGATGCGGCGGGCATTACAGCTCTGGCCGGGGCCTCCGTAATCTTTGCCTTTCTGGCGGCCAACGCGGCCCGGCGCAGACGCTGAGGCCGGCCCGGGCGCGCCGCGCGCCCGGCTGCAGAGGGTTTTGTTCACCTCATCCCACACTGAGCCTTTATGAACACACTCACATTTATCCTTTCCATTTTTCCGGATCTGCTGCGCGGGGCCGTCACCTCCGTCCTGGTATCCGCGGCCGCCATCCTGCTTGGCGTAGCGCTGGGCATTATGGTCTGCCAGATGCGGCGGTCGCGCGTGCGGGGGGTCTGCTGGACGGCGGGGGTCTATATCAGCTTTCTGCGCGGCATCCCCGTGCTGGTGCTGCTTTTGCTGCTTTTTTACCTGCCTTCCTCCTTCAATTGGGAGCTGCCCTCTCTGCTGGCGGCCGTGCTGGCCCTGGGCCTGAACACCAGCGCCTTTCAGGCGGAGATCTACCGCGGCGGCTTCAATTCCATCCCCGTCGGTCAGATTGAAGCGGCCAAAACCCTGGGGCTGAGCCGCATGCGCATCCTGACGCGCATCCAGCTGCCGCAGGTGCTTTCTCTCACCTGGCCGGAGCTGGTCAATGAATGCTTCATCCTGTTCAAAAACTCGTCCCTCATTTCGGTTATCGGCGTCACGGAGCTTATGCGGCGCAGCGAGCAGCTGGTCTCCGTCACCTACCGCCCGGTGGAGGTGTACCTGGGGGCGGCCTGCTGCTACCTGGCCGTCTGCCTTGTTATTGCCCGCCTGGGCGCGCGCTTAAAGGGGAGGGGCTGATATGGACGGCCTTATGACCGCGGTTGCCGCCTGGCGAACGTTTATCGCTGAAAACG
Organism: Desulfovibrio legallii; assembly: GCF_900102485.1. Classification (NCBI taxonomy): domain Bacteria; kingdom Pseudomonadati; phylum Thermodesulfobacteriota; class Desulfovibrionia; order Desulfovibrionales; family Desulfovibrionaceae; genus Desulfovibrio; species Desulfovibrio legallii. The sequence continues at coordinate 21,566 of NZ_FNBX01000024.1, forward strand.
GGCTGGATTTCGTCGCCGCTTTTGAAGTGACCCTGCGCATCAGCGCCATGGCTATCGTTGGCGGCGTCATCCTGGGATTTACGGTGGAGCTTGCGCGCCGGTCCATGCGCTGGGCGCGCGGCCCTCTTACCTGCTATGTGGAGTTCTTTCGCGGGACGCCGCTGCTTATCCAGCTTTTTTTGCTCTATTACGGCGGCCCGCAGGTAGGGCTTGTGCTGGATGCCGAACCGGCGGGCATCCTGGGCATGGCCTTGTACGCCGGCGCATATTTTGCCGAAATTTTTCATGCGGGCTTTGCCTCCATCCCCGCCGGACAACGCGAGGCCGCCGTCAGCCTCGGCATCCGTCCGTGGCGCAGGCTGTGGCGCATTGAGCTGCCCCAGATGGCCCCCCTGGTGCTGCCGCCCGGCGTTAACCAGAGCATTACCCTGATCAAGGACTCCGCCATGCTTTCCATCATCACCGTGGGGGAGCTTACAAAGACCGCCACCCGCATCATGAATGCGAGCTTTGAGATCGTCATGCCCCTGTGCCTGCTGGCCCTGCTGTACTGGATCATCTCTGAGGCCGTGGCCACCCTGTGCCGCGGGGCCGAGGCGCGGCTGAGCCGCCACCTGACGCGCTGAAAAGGAGTTCACATGGAAACCATAACCACCCCCGCCATCCGGATAAGCGATGTGCACAAATACTTCGGCCAGCAAGAAGTGCTCAAAGGCATAAACCTGGAAGTGCTGCCGCGCGAGGTCGTTTGCCTTATCGGCCCTTCCGGATCGGGAAAAAGCACCCTGTTGCGCTGCGTGAACTTTCTGGACGCCTATGACGCAGGGGAAATCTGCGTAGACGGCGTCCTGATGGGGTATGAGAAGCACTACGACGGCACCCGCCGCAGGGCGAGCGAGGCGCGGATACGGGAATGCCGCCGGGATCTCGGCATGGTCTTCCAGCATTTCAACCTCTGGCCGCATATGACCGTCATAGAAAACGTCACGGAGGCCTTGATCTCCGTAGCCGGGAAAAGCAAGGCCCAGGCGGAGCAAAAAGGCATGCAGTGTCTGGAGCGGGTGGGCATGGCCGAGAAATGCCGCAGCTACCCTGCCCAGCTTTCCGGCGGGCAGCAGCAGCGGGTGGCCATAGCGCGCGCCTTGGCCATGGAGCCGCGCATTATGCTTTTTGACGAGCCCACCTCCGCCCTTGACCCGGAGCTGGTGGGCGACGTGCTGCAGGTGATGCGGCGCCTGGCGGACGACGGCATGACCATGCTTATTGTTACCCACGAAATGGGCTTTGCTGCGGAGGTAGCGGACAGGGTGGTCTTTATGGAAAGCGGCCAGGTGATTGAGCAGGGGCCACCGGAAAAAATTTTTCACGCGCCGGAAAGCCCGCGCCTGACAGCCTTTTTAAAAGGCTGGACGCAGCGCAACGGCCATGTGGCCTGAAGCGGGCAGCCCAAAACGGCGCTGAAGCGCCGCGCACCAACAAAAAGGAAGGAAGCCATGAGCGAGTACATCACCATTCCCGCACGCTGCGGCGCTGCCGCCATTGTCCGCGCGGGCGAACGCATCAAAATCGTTAATATCACCGGGCAGCAGGTGGTGGACACCTGGGCCTTCAACCTGCGGGATCCACTGGAATACATGTCCATGCAGCATGTGCGGCCGGATCTCAACAAGGGCGTGCCCGGACCCGGCGACAGGCTGGCGACCAACCGCCGCAGGCCCGTGCTGACCATGCTGGAAGACACAAGCAACGGCGCCCACGACACCTTTATGGCCGCCTGCGACATCTATCGCTACATGGGACTCGGCGTGCAGGGTTACCACGCCAACTGCACGGACAACATGTACGCCGCCTTGCGCGGCCTGGGCATCCGGGTGGACTTCTGCCCCAGCCCCCTGAATTTGTGGATGAACACGCCCATTGTGGACAATAAGGCCTCGTGGTTGCCGCCGCGCAGCAAAGCGGGCGACTATGTGGTGCTGGAGGCCAGTTTTGACTGCGTCGTGGTCATGTCCGCCTGCCCGCAGGACATCCTGCCCATCAACGGGCAGCAGTGCCGACCTTCTGACGTAAAATATGTAGTTTATAAAGGATAGAGGTCACTATGCAACAGTTTGTGCAACCCCCCAGCGCCGCTTCTTCGCCCCGATTCTGCAATACGGGGAATTTTATGCGGCTGCCGCGTATGGCCGATCCCACGGGCATGGATTTTGCGGTCTTCGGCATCCCTTTTGATACGGGCAGCTCCTACCGCACGGGTTCACGCTTCGGGCCCGCGGCCATCCGGAACATCTCCAGCATGATCAAGCCCAATCATGTCATCTTTGAGGTCAATATCCTCAACGAACTGCGGGGCGGCGATTTTGGGGACGTCAATATCGTGCCCGGCTACATTGAGCCTTCGTATGCGGCCATCACCGAATTCATGACGCCGCTGCTGGCGGCGGGGGTCACCCCGCTGGCGCTGGGCGGCGACCATTCCATAACTCTGGCGGAACTCCGGGCCATAGCAGCCCGGCACGGGAAGGTGAGCCTGCTCCATTTTGACTCGCACCTGGACCTGAATACGGCCGTGTTCGGCCAGCCCTACAACCACGGCACACCCTTCCGGCGGGCGCTGGAAGAAGGGCTGATCGACCCTGCCACCTCCATCCAGGTGGGCATGCGCGGTTCGCTGTATGATCCTGATGATTTTAAAGTTGCCGCCGAGCTCGGCTTCAAGGTGCTGCCGGCGCACGTTATGCGCGAAATGGGTTTGGCCGAAGTTATCAAGGCTATTTTGGAGCGCCTGGGGCGGACAAAGGTTTTCTGCACCTTTGACGTCGATTTTGTGGATCCTGCCTATGCGCCGGGAACCGGCACGCCGGAAGTGGGCGGCTTCACCACCTGGGAAGTGCTGCGCCTTGTGCGGGCGCTGAACGAGGTGCATTTTGTAGGATTCGATATCGTGGAGGTGCTGCCCGCCATTGACCCTGCGGAGCTTACGCCCTATGTGGCCGCCAATCTCGGATTTGAGTTCCTCTCCATCTTAGCCTGGCGTAAAAAACACGGCAAGAACTGAAGAACCGACGGCGGACTGCCGTTGTGCCCCATGGCCGGAATCGCCCTCTTTGCAAAAGCCGCCATGGCCATGGGGCGCCCTGGGGGGTAGGAGCAATCTTTGGCGACGGCCTACTTTCCCACATGACGTTGCCTTAGCCGTTGCCGCGCAGCGGCTTACGGATAAGGACAGCA
>NZ_FNBX01000025.1 GCF_900102485.1 Desulfovibrio legallii
AAAGACCGCCCATAATAACCAGCACGAGTGCTGGCCCGCTGTGCATTGCGTTCATAGCGCTTGGCCTGGCACAATGCTTCCGCTTCGGCATCCAGCAGACCGTTCAGCGTTTCTTCAACGCTCTGCCGGACAACCTCGGACACATGTGACCGTAATTCCTGCTCATCCACTGCGATAACCGGAACTTTCTTTTTCTCAAGCTCCTTGATACCTTTCATCCGTAGCCCTCCTTGTTGCTTGGGTGGTTTTGCTTAACCAAAGCCTAACCAACTTGGCGGGCTACTTCCATTTTTTAAATGTGCGAAAAATACCGTACGTTATCCGCCGAAACGAGCGGGGCTTAAACTTTGCGCTGCCGTGCCTTAACCTTTGAGAATGTATATTCTCAACGTTGATCTGCTTTAAGGGATTGCTGCAATGCTGGGGCAGGCGGCGTACGGAACGTTTCTGGGCGGAAGGGGGGAGGGGGCTTTATGCAAGCCCCACGCTGCGGCGCAGCGCCGTCACCTCATCGGGGGTGAGTTCTCTGGCCGCACCCGATGGCAGATCCCCCAGGCGGAGCGGCCCCTGAGCCACCCGGCGCAGCCGCAGGATGGTCAGCCCCAGGTCACGGCACATGCGCCGGATCTGGCGGTTGAGGCCCTGATGCAGTTCCATCTGCAGCAACATGCCTTTGGGATGGGGCGCGGCCGTCACCGTGACCGGCGCGAGTTTTTCGCCTTCGGCCAGGTGCATGCCGCGGCGCATGGTTTCAAGAGCTTCCGGCGGCACTGTGCCGCGCACCAGAACCTCATAGCTCTTGGGCTGGTGGTGGCTGGGGTGGCACAGGCGCTGGGCCAGTGCGCCGTCGTTGGTCAGCAGCAGCAGGCCTTCGGAAAAATAGTCCAGCCTTCCTACAGGATAAAGCCGCAAGTCCCGCCATTGTTCCGGCAGGCAGTCCAGCACTGTGGGGCGGCCTTGAGGGTCATGCGCCGTGCAAACCACCTGTACGGGCTTGTGCAGCAGCACATAGGCGTAGTTCTGTGGGGCGGCGAGAGGCCTGCCATCCACACTGAGCGTGTCTTCCGGGCCCACCTGGCGGCCAGGGTTGGGTTCCGGCTGACCGTTGACGCAGACCCGGCCCGCCAGGATGAGCGCATCCGCCTTGCGCCGCGAACACAGGCCGCTGGCTGCAATGGCTTTGTTCAGCCTTTGCGCGCCCGCAGGGGCCTCCTGGGGGCCTGCGACAAGGTTCGCCTGCGGGGAAGGTTTTGCGGCAGGTCGCGCTGGACGGGGCCTGTTTTTGTCCTGATCCCGATGCTCACTGCCCATGAGGCCTCCTTGGGGCTTGCCCGCAAAATGCAAGGCGCGTCTTCGCAAAAAACCATCGTCCGCGTGCGGACTTGACGGACACAGCCCGCATGGTGCGCGAAGCGCCGCCGGGCGTCAAGCCGGGAAGCTCAAACCTGAGGGAACAAGGGACGGCATGGCATCCGCGCCGGCAAGCGCCGCGGAACGAGCGTGTCGTAAAACTTTGAACATGCATATTTGCCACGCTAATCTGCCAAGGGGCATGGGCCCAGGTGCTGGTCGCGCAACGTGTTTTCTTGCGGCTGGTGCGGCATCGGACAGGGCTCAAATTCTGAGCTCAGCTTGTTTTCGGGATTCAAAAGTTTACATAATTATCATTATGGGACATTTTGAACCGAGCAAAAGGGGCCGCGTAGAACCCCGGAATGGTCCCCTTTCGGGCCGCTACGCGCCCCAGGCGCAAGGTCCGTTTTTTGTTTTCCCCAGGCCGCCGTCGCTGCGGGGAAATGCCGCCTGGGCTTGCCGCATCGGCGGCCTTTTGGGGCTGGCGTTCCAGCCCCAAAATCTGCGGCTTGTTGCTGCCGGCTGTCCGCGCGGCGCGTTCCGGCACAGCGCCGACGCTCGCGCTGACCGGCGCGCAAAGGAAGTCCTCCGGGGCCTTTGCTCCCCCAGGCGCGGTTCCGACCCTTCGGCAGTCCGGCCGTGGGCTTGCTCCTGAAGCGGCTCTGACGTACAACACAGGCCAACGTTTTACACCGAGGTACGTTCATGGGCTTTGCCAACAGCGCGTGCAGTTTTACCCGCTTCCGCATTCTGGATCCCGTGCCTGCCGAGCTCTGGCCGCAGATTCCGGACAAGCTCAAGCAGTTTGCCATGCAGGATATCGACAATATCCCGGAGCCGCAGGCCTGCGGCTGGGTCAGCTACGAAGACATGCTGGACACGCAGTGGACCACGGCCACGCCCCACAAAGGGGCTTACCTGGTTTTTTCCCTGCGCCTGGATACGCGCCGCATCCCCGCCGGGGTCATCAAAAAGCACCTGGCCCTGGCCCTGAAAGAAGAGAAAAACCGCCTGCGCGACCAGGGCAAGACCTTTATTGCCCGCGAGCGCAAAAAAGAGCTCAAGGAGCAGGTCATGCTGCGCCTGCGGCAGCGTTTTTTGCCCGTGCCGGCGGAATTTAACGTGCTCTGGGCCACGGACAAAAACGAGGTCTGGTTCGCCTCCACTCAGGGCAAGATGCTAGAGCTTTTTATGGAAGAATTTCTCAAGACCTTTGCGCTGCACCTGGAGCAGCTGACCCCTTACAATCTGGCGGCCAGCCTGCTGGATGAAGACAGCCTCATCCGCCTGGACCAGCTGGAAGCCACCCAATTCGCGCCCCAGAACTAACGGGAGATACATTACATGAGTACAGCCTATGCCGCGGAATCTCCGGACAGCATTCTGGGACGGGAGTTTCTGACCTGGCTCTGGTACCAGAGCGATACGGCCCCCGGCGGTTTTACGGATGCCCAGGGCGCGCCTTTTGCGGTCTCTATGGAGCAGCGCATCGTCGTGGAAGGCGGCGAAGGCGAGGCCCGCGAAACCGCTGCGGTTTCCGGATCCCTTTCCCCCTTGCGCGAGGCCCGCTTCGGCCTGGGCACGGGCAAAAAGGTCAGCCGCGCCCTGGTGCGCCTGGAAAAGGAGGAGCTGGCCTTTCAGGTCAGCCTTAAGGCTGAGGACTTTTGCCTCAACAGCCTGCGCACGCCCAAAATTGACACCAGCGATGCCGACGACGACCCCGACGCCCTGCTGCTGGAAAAAATCGCCCTGATGGAAATCTGCACCGGTCTGCTGGACGCGCTCTACGCCCGCTTTCTGCGCCTGCGCCTTTCGCCGGCATGGCTCAAGGAAGTGGCCGAAATGCGCCAGTGGATGACCCGCACGGAGTAGCCCCGGCCCATGAGCGCCCTGCCCTCCCCTTCCGCCCGCGGCCGCGCCGCCTGGGGCGACCTCGCCCGCAACGCGCTCCGGAAAAGCCTCTGGATGCTTCTGGTGCTCTGGGGCATTACGGTCATCAGCTTCTGGGTCATCCACCTGGCCCCCGGTTCGCCCACGGATATGGAAACCACCCTCAACCCTCTGGCCGGGGCCGCCGCCCGCCAGCGCCTGGAAGCCCTCTACGGGCTGAACCGCCCCCTGTATGTGCAGTATGGGGATTGGCTGGTGCGCCTGCTGCATCTGGACTTTGGCAACTCCATGTCCGCAGACGGCAGGCCGGTGCTGACCAAGATTCTGGAGCGCCTGCCCCTCACTGTGGGCATGAACGTGGTTTCTCTGCTGCTCACCCTGGCCATCGCCATCCCCGTGGGCATCATTTCCGCCTGCCGCCGCAATTCCCTGCTGGACCGCACGGTGACCGTGCTGGTTTTTCTGGGCTTTGCCATGCCCTCCTTCTGGCTGGCGCTGCTGCTGATGCTTTTTTTCGGCATTGATCTGCAGTGGCTGCCTATCTCCGGCCTCACGTCCATGAATTACGCCCAGATGAACGGCTGGGAGCGCTTCTGCGATCTCAGCCGTCACCTGGCCCTGCCCATTGCCGTCTATACCGTGGGCGGGCTTGCAGGCATGTCCCGCTACATGCGGGCCTGCATGCTGGAGGTGCTGCGGCAGGACTACATCCTCACCGCACGGGCCAAGGGCCTCAGCCCCACGGCCGTGGTTCTGCGCCACGCCCTGCGCAACGCCCTTTTGCCGGTCATCACCCTGCTGGGCCTTTCCGTGCCTGGGCTCATCGGCGGCAGCGTGATTATTGAGTCCATCTTTGCCCTGCCCGGCCTGGGACAGCTTTTTTACGCCGCCGTCATGGCCCGCGATTACACCATGATTATGGGCAACCTGGTGCTGGGCGCGGTGCTTACCCTGGCGGGCAACCTGCTGGCCGACTTCTGCTACGGCCTGGCTGATCCGCGCATCCGCAGCGCCAAGGACAACCGCTGATGTGCCCCGCCGCCGTCAAAAGACTGCTGGGCCGCAACGGCATGCTGCTTCTGGGGCTTCTGCTGGTGCTGGGCATGTCCCTGGCTGCCCTTCTGGCCCCCTGGCTGGCCCCTTTTGATCCGGACGCCCTGCACCTGGGGCACATTCTGGAGCCGCCCTCCGCGCGGTTCTGGCTGGGCACGGACCGCCTGGGGCGGGACGTCTTTTCCCGCCTGCTTTACGGCGGGCGCATCTCTCTTTGGGTGGGTTTTGTGGCCGTGGGCATTTCTGTTAGCATCGGCGCGGCGCTGGGCCTCATCAGCGGCTATTTTCGCGGCTGGGTGGACGAGGTGGTCATGCGCGCCGTGGATATCATGCTCTGCTTTCCGTCTTTTTTTCTCATCCTGGCGGTCATTGCCTTTCTGGAGCCCAGCCTTACCAATATCATGGTCGTTATCGGGCTTACCTCCTGGATGGGCGTCACTCGCCTGGTGCGGGCCGAGGCCCTGAGCCTGCGCCAACGCGAATTTGTGGATGCGGCCCGGCTGGCGGGCACGCCCACCTGGCGCATTCTGCTGCGCCACATTTTGCCCAATGCCCTTGCCCCGGTGCTCATCACCGCCACCCTGGGCGTGGCCGGGGCCATTCTGGTGGAATCGAGCCTGAGCTTTCTGGGCCTGGGCGTGCAGCCCCCCACGGCCAGCTGGGGCAACATGCTCATGGACGGCAAGTCCGTCATTGAGACAGCCCCCTGGCTTTCCGTTTATCCTGGGCTGGCCATCCTGGTTACGGTGCTGGGCTACAACCTTCTGGGCGAAAGCCTGCGCGACCTGAGCGACCCGCGCCTGCGGCGCTGACGGCGCGGCGGCATAAACGTTAAAGCAATACTTGAGCAACCAACGGCAAGCCCGCGGAATCTGCCATGCTGGAATACCTGCGCATTCGCAACCTCGCCCTCATTGAGGACATGGAGCTGGAATTTGCCCCCGGCATGAACGTGCTGACCGGCGAAACCGGGGCCGGCAAAAGTTTTATCCTCAAAGCCCTCGGCTTTCTCCTGGGGGACAAGCTCACGGCGGATATGGTGCGCCCCGGCGCGGAGCGCGCCCAGGTTGAGGCCCTGTTCAGCCTGCCGGATCAGGATCTTATTCTGCGGCGCGAGCTTTTGGCCGAAAGTGGCCGCAGCCGCCTGTACGTCAACGATAGCCTGCGCTCCCAGGACAGCCTGCGTGAGCTGCGCGGCCGCCTGGTCAGCCACACCAGCCAGCACGCCCAGCAAAAGCTCCTGCAGCCCGCCGTGCAGGCTCGCCTGCTGGAACACGGCCTGGCCGATCCGGAGCTGCTCTCGCAACGCGACGCCCTGCTGGAGCAGCTGCGCGAGGTGGCTGCCCGGCGGGAGGCCCTGCGCCGGAAGCAGGCCGATCTGGCCGAACGGCGGGAACTGCTGGAAATGCAGCAGCAGGAAATCGCCAAGGCGGCCCCGGAACCGGGCGAAGAGGAACGGCTGGAGGCCCTGCGCGCCAAAGTCCGCGCCACAGAACGGCGGCGGGAGGATCGCGATCAGGCCCTGGCCCTGCTCCACGGCGGCGAAGGCGAAGGCCTGCTGGATCAGCTCGTGCGGCTGGAAAAACTCCTGGAGCGCCTGGCCGAGGAGGACGAAAACTGCGTCGCCACTGCTGAGGCTGCCGCAGCCCTGCGCGAGCAGCTGACGGATCTGGCCCGCCGCCTGCGCCGCGGCCCGGCGGACAACGACCTGCCCGACGTGGACAAGGTGGAAGAGCGCCTTTTTGTCCTGGCCCAGCTCAAGCGCAAGCTGCACCGTACCCTGCCGGAAATTCTGGCCCTGCAGGAAGAAATCGCCCAGAACCTTTCCTTCCTCGACGTCTGCACCCTGGACCTGCACCGCCTGGATGCGGAGGAGGCCGCCCTCGCCGCCCGCCTGCGCGCCGTGCTGGAGCGGCTGCGCCCCGCGCGCAGGGAGGCGGCCGCCGCCACGGTCCAGCGCCTGGAAGAAGAGCTGCGCGGCCTGGGTTTTTCCGATCAGGTGCGCGTGCTGGCGGATTTTGCGCCCCAGGAGGTCTGGCCCGGCCTTGAGGACGAGCGCGGCCGCATCCTCTGGGCCCCCAACCCCGGCCAGCCCCCCCAGCCGCTGGACAAGATCGCCTCCGGCGGCGAGCTTTCCCGCTTTCTGCTGGCCCTGGCCAGCGTGCGCCAGGACGAAACGGAAAACGCCATCTTTATTTTTGACGAAGTGGACGCGGGCGTGGGCGGGCTGACCCTCAACAAACTGGCGGAAAAACTCTCCGCCCTGGCGGAAAAACGCCAGATGCTGCTCATCACCCACTGGCCGCAACTGGCCGTGCGGGCCCGCAAGCACTTTCAGATCGTCAAAACCGTGCGCGAAGGCGCAACCTTTACCCTCTGCACGCCCCTGGAAAAACAGGCCCGCCACGCGGAGCTCGCCCGCATGGCCGGCGGCGGCCCCCAGGGCGAAGCCCTGGCCCGCAGCCTGGAGGCGGCTGGATAAGGTCTCCAGAGGAAAAAAATTTATGGGGGAAGAGACATTATTCAGCTTCGCGCTTCGCGTTGCGCGAGGGATGCTGTGGACGAAGAGGACCGCGCTCAAAAGTTCTCTTCCCCCGCGCCACCCATCCTTCAAAATCTTTGCTCTGATGACGTTACCTGTTGTTTTTTATTCTAGTATACAGCATAAAAGCGCCGTCGGCCGTCGCATCGGCGGGCGCATTTGACCGGGCCGTTCTGGCGTTCGGCCTGCGCCCTGGCCGACAGGCCGCCGATGATTGCGCTGCCCAGGCGGCAGGTCTTGCCCAGCCTCTTCCCCCTAAGCTGACGGATTTTTGATTTTCTCTAGAAAATCCGCCCCCCACGCGCCCCTCCCGGTTCTGGCACCCATCTTGCTTTATCAGGAGCAAACAGCTTGGCCCGGCATTTTTCGCCGCTTGCAGAAGACTGCAAAGGCGCGGCAACGGGCGTCAGGACATCCGAGGGGCGTAAGCCGTCAAGGGGGCGCGTGTGACGACCGACAGTCAGAATCAAATCCAAACTATGCTCCATCTGCGCCATCTGCCCGCCGTTGCCGCGGCGGACGACGGTGCGCCCCTCCCTGCCCCGCCGCCGCTGGACCCGGCAGCCCGGCGCGCGTTGGACAGCCTCTCCCGCATTTATCCCCTGGTGCTGCCTGCCGTGGAAGCCCGTCTGGAGGCGCTGCAGGACGATTTTATTGCCCAGCTCAGCAGAAAGATGCAGGGCCGCGGCCTTGCGCCGCAGGGGCGGCTGCGCCTTTCCCCGGCCGCAGGCAATACAGTGTTGGTGGAAGGCGAGGAAGACGAGGCCGCCGGGCTGCGCGCGCTTTTTGAGGCATGCCCGTACCTGGGCGATCTGTTCCATGAAATGGCCCGCCTGGCCGTGCTGGCCCACGGCATGGAGGTCACCTCGCAGGCCTACACCGGAGAAGGAAACAACCTGGCCGCCGTTGTGGCGGACAACACCGCCCTGCTGGGCCGCTACCAGATGTGCCTTAAGGGCTCGCTTTCGCACTTTTATCTGCGCTGAGGCGGCCCGATAGCGTCGCCGATGCATTCTGCGCTCTTGCCAAACGGCGCGCGGAGGCTTATCTTCATCCCGACCCATTAAGGGGGCGCACTGGTTTCGACGGGGACGTGGAAGCCGGAGCGGCAGGCCGAGGCGCCGCTGGCCTCGTAAAAAGCGGCAACAAAAGTAATTGCCAACAACGATTACGACTACGCTTACGCTGCCTAATAACAGCGAGGCAACGACCGCTTAGGCGGTCACGCTGTGCGGGGCCACGCCTGATAACCCTGCGCGGCGACATGTATCAGGCTGGCGGAGACCGGTGCCCACCGGGGTTTTCCGCGAGGAGGTTACCGGCGGGATTGCCGTCTTGCGCCTGGTCAGGGGCCACCAGGGCGGTGAAATTTATTCCTGACCTAAGCCTGTAGATGCTTCGCGTGGAATGTCCGCGGACGGGGGTTCGACTCCCCCCGCCTCCACCATTATAAACTTTTTTACTGTCCAAGTCAGTCCAAAGAAGGCCGTAAATCCTAATAACACAAAGGATTTATGGCCTTTTTGGTGTCCTTGGAAGTCCGTGAACATCCGTTGTCATCAAACACGAATGGGGGTAAAAATGGGGGTAAATTGAAAGCGCGAGAAAGTTTTACCCCCAACTTCGGAGGCCATTATGCCCTTGTCAGACGCCAAAATCCGGGCTTTACCCCCAACAGATAAAAATCTGAAACTTTTTGACGGCGGCGGATTGTATCTTGCCGTCTCCCCTGCTGGCGGGAAAACATGGAGGCTCAAGTACCGCTTTGGGGGTAAAGAACAAACACTGACCATAGGACGTTACCCCCAGATTGGCTTGAAAGAGGCGCGGGAGAAAGCGCAGAAGGCGAAAGCATCCCTTGAGCAAGGGATTGACCCCGGCCAGATGAAGAAAGCCGTGGCGGCAGCCCAGACAGGCGGCGGGGATTCTTTCGAGGCCATTGCCCGTGAATGGTTCGAGCGCAATAAAAGCAAGTGGACGCCCAAGCACGGGGAACGAGTGCTGTTACGCCTTGAGCAGAATATGTTCCCATATATCGGTAAAATTCATATCGGCATTCTGACCGCGCCTCAAATCCTGTTGTCGCTCCGCAAAATTGAGGAGCGCGGCGCGATTGAAACGGCGCATCGCGTTCTTCAGGAGTGCGGTTGCGTATGCCGGTACGCCGTGGCCACCGGACGGGCCGAGCGAGACGCCACGGCCGACCTCAAAGGCGCGTTGGCCCCGGCCATATCAAAAAACATGCCCGCCATCGTCACCCCCTCCGAAGTCGGGGGGCTCCTCCGCTCTCTGGAAGGCTATACGGGTTCCGAAGTCGTCAAAGCCGCCCTTCGTCTTGCCCCTCTCGTATTTGTGCGGCCCGGAGAACTCAGGCAAGCGGAATGGACGGAGTTTGACCTTGCCGGGAAGATTTGGATAATCCCCCCCGAAAAAATGAAAATGCGGCGGGAACATCGTGTTCCCCTTGCCAGCCAGAGTATGAGCATTCTTGAAGCCTTGTTTCCTCTCACTGGACGCGGCCGCTTCCTCTTTCCGAGCATGAGAAGCGCGGCCCGTCCCATGTCGGACAACACGGTCAACGCCGCTCTCCGCCGTTTGGGCTATGCTCAGGGCGAAATGTGCGGACACGGTTTTCGGGCTATGGCCTCGACGCTTCTCAATGAACGCGGGTGGGCTCCTGATGTTATAGAAGCCCAATTGGCTCATGTGGATGGAAACAGCGTTCGCCGCGCGTATAATCGCGCACTGTATTGGGAAGAGCGTGTGAAAATGATGCAGGAATGGGCGGATTATCTGGATGAATTGCGGGAAAACACTGGGGCACAGGACAGTAACAGATAAAAATCGTCATATAGACTATAAAAAAATGTTTTTTGCTGAAAACAGGAAGTAATTTCCTCACGTTTCGCAAAAAGACCGTGCTACACCTCCGTAAACACTATTTTACGGAGGTGTTTTTATGTCTACAGTAATCCCTCATACTGGATTTATGCGGCTCTGGCAGGTGCTTGAAGTGGTTCCCATCAGTAAAAGCGCATGGTGGGAAGGCTGCAAGACTGGCCGCTTTCCAAAACCCGTAAAACTTGGCCCCCGCACAACCGCATGGAAGGCCGAGGACATTGCCGCTCTGGTGAAGAAGTTGAGCGATCCCGAATACGCCGCCGAGGATAGATAGGCCCCGCCGTGCGTTGGATTAAACATCCAAGCACTTTTTCGCGCCACGCCGCCATGCTGGAACTGAGGGACATACTCGGTCCGGCAGGGTACGGCGCGGCGTGGCTTTTGCTGGAACGCATAGCGGAAGCGTGGGACGGCAACGGGGAGCCGGAATTATGCCTTTCCTTGCAGGAATGGAAATATGTATGCGGTGTTTCAAGTCAGAAATTTCAAAAACTGATCGAAATTCTACAACAGCACACAATTATTCAGACAGAAAATGTGCGGTTCCGGCGACTGGTAAAAGCATCTATCCTTTTGCAATTACAAGATGAATGGACAAGGAGAGTGCGCCAAAACTCCAAAGTGACTCCTGAGCTGGTCGGGAGTCACTTTGGAGCACAGACAGAGACAGATAACAGAAGAAAAAAAGACAAAAATACACCGCCGGGAGCGAGTCTGTCCTACCAAGTGGCGGGCGTGTTTCGTCGGCATGGGATCATGCCGGGGTCAGACAGGGCGCGGCATATTGTAAGCCACCTGGAGGACAGACAGCCGCAGAATCCGGGCGGTTATCTGGAAAGTATTCTGCAACGGAAACCGGATTTTGATCCCATGCCCCAAGCCTATGAAGACGGCACAATAAACAACAGACAACAAGGGCCGACAGCTACCGGGGATATTTTGCGCCGCATGGGAATGGTCCAGCCGCCGAGGACTGACAGCGGCGACCATGAAGACGGGTGATTTCATTTCCCGGCCGCTTTTTCTGTTTTCACAGAATAATATTCCATGATGATGCAAAGTACATCATTTGAACTCTTACTATAGTTATTATCACTCTCTAATATGCCGAATGAAACTGTCATATCGCATAATAAAAGAAGGGAAATTGCGCCGTTCTATATCTCACGGCATCTTTCCTTGTGCTATGCTGTATCCGCTTTGGAGGGCAGGACAAGGGAAGTAGGCCCACCTTGCGGCGGTTCTCTTCCCGTCCTGCCCTGCGGGGCTGTGCTTATTCGCCTTCGGCTCAACACAAAACAAGGCAGAACTTCAATGAAAAAAGGCATGGCGCTTTGCGCCGGGATTCTCCGTTTGCTTCTGGCGGTTTCTCCGGCCAGCGGCGCGGATGCGGCTTTGCCCCCGGATGAGGGCACCCATATCCCCGCCCGTCTGGTGGAATCCGTGGCCCGTCAGGAATCAAGCCTGAATCCGTGGGCTGTGAACGTGGCGGGACGTGATTTTTATCCGGTCAGTCGGGAGGAGGCAGAGCACATCATAACGGCGGCAGAACGGGCGGGCGCTTCCTATGACGTGGGGCTGATGCAGATCAACCGTTGGTGGATACGCCGCTACGGTATTTCTCCCGCGTCATTGTTGAACCCGGACATAAACAAGAAGTGGGGAACCTGGATACTGGCCCAGGAGATTGCCCGCCACGGCTACAATTGGCGGGCCGTGGGCAAATACCATTCACCGGACGCCGAACGCGGCAGGCGCTATGCGTGGCGCGTGTACCGTTATTATGCGTCCCGGTCGGAACCTGGTTCACCCACGGGCAAGGAGCGTTTTCATGCCGAGCAAAAAACTGGCGCTCAAAACCTATCTGACGCCGGAGGAATACGACGTTGTTCTGGCCAGCGCCCGCAAGGCCGGATTGTCTCTTTCGACGTTCAGCAAACGGGTATGCCTTGGCTTTTCCGTGCCAAGTCTGGAACACCAGGAAGCCCGGCTGGAACTCCGGCGCTTGAAAGGTGAGCTGGCGCGGCTTGGCGGCCTGATTAAACAGGCGTTGGCCAGCGGCGCGGACAGGAGCACGGTTCACCGGCTTTTACATGAACTTGACGCCCGGCAGCGGGAACTGCAAGCGGCTATCGCCAGGATTGAAAGATGATCAGCCGACGCATCCCCATAAACCCGACGCATGATCGCTATCCCCGTCTTGCCGCGTACATTGCCGACGCTGGGCATGGTGGGGAAAAATGTCTTATGGCGTGGTGCGCGGGCTGTCTTGGCGGTGAAGATTACGCGGAAGGCGTCGCGGAAGTGGCGGATGTTCAAGATTGCAACACCCGCGCCCAGGGCGCGAAGACCTATCACTTGCTTGTGAGCTTCCGGCCCGAAGACGAGACTCGACTTGCGCCCGAAGTCTTTCAGGACATAGAGCGGCGTTTTGCCGCCGCCTTGGGGTATGCCGAGCACCAACGGCATTGCGGCGTACATCGGGATACCGCCAATATCCATATGCACGTCGCCTACAATATGATCCATCCGGGCACATACACCGTACACAAAGAGTTCCGCGATTACTGGATACGGGACAAGCTATGCCGGGAACTGGAACGTGAATACGGCCTGCATATTGACAACGGCCGGGAGCAACTCGGAAAGGACCGGATCAATGACAAAGCCGCCGCGATGGAAGCGCACAGCGGCCAGCAATCTTTCGTGTCCTATGCCAAGAGCCATGCGGAGGACCTGCAAGCGGCCCTTGCCGGAGCCGGAACATGGGAGGAAGTCCATGCCGCTTTTGCCCGTTACGGACTGGAAATCCGGCCCCGCGCCAATGGCCTGATTGTTCGGGACCGTCACAGCAAAAACGCTAACAGAGCGGCCAAGGCCAGCGACGTGGCCAAGGGGTTTTCCCTGAAAAAATTGCAAAGCCGGTTCGGGCCGTTCGTTCCGCCCCTGGCACCGGAACGCTTCACCGGGCAGGACCGCTATGAAGCCGCAACACTCTGCCGGGGACCGCACCGGGGAGAATTGTTCCAAGAGTACAAGCGGGGAATTGAAAACCGCATAGCCTGTCTGCAAACGCTGAAAGAAAAGGAGGATGCGACTCTGGACGCCATCCGTCGCAAATGGGAAGTAAAGCGGAATGAGCTTGACCGGCTGAACATCGCCAAGCGCAACCGGCGCAATCTGATCGCCATTGCCCGCAAACGCGAAGCCGAGGAAAAGGCGAACGCCCGGCTGTCGTTTCAGGAGCCCCGGCAGGAGGTTCGTCGGGAGATTCCCTATGCGTCATGGACCGCTTTTTTACAATGGAAGACGGAACAGGGCAACGAAACGGCTCTGTCCATGTTGCGTTCACACGCAGGAGGGGCCGAGCCGGAAAGAGAACAGCGGCCCCCGGATGTTGCCTCCCTACGGGCGCAGTTTGCAACCAGGGAAAGGAACGCGCAAGAAGCGCCGGGCGTGAGCGGCAAAGGCAAGACGCGCCTGTTGGCCGCGCTGCGTATGGAACGGCTTGTAGCGGAGGAGCGCCAGCGGCATGGAGAAAACACCCCCTGCATGTTCGACGGAATCACATGCCGGGTAGATGGAAAAGGCGTGGTGATTTTCACCATTCCCACCGGGGGCACCGTGCGCGATACAGGTAAGACGGTGCTGTTTTCCGCAGGGGACGCGACGGCGCGGGAAGCGGCAAAACGCTACGCTCAAAGCAAATGGGGGCTACGCATTGTCATGGAGGAAAACGGTTTTTCTCTCGGAAAAGAAAGAGCGCGGGAACGTGGCGGACGGTAAGAAAACATCCGCCGAGTTCCCGCATAGAAAAGTCTCTCAGACTATGAATGGAGAGACGGCGAAATACAGACCGATGCCGATCACCAGCAGTCCGGCCAGCTTTCTCCCCCATTGAGTCGCAAGACGCATTCCTTTGGCTTCCACAAGCCGCTGACTCAGCGCCACGGAACTTCCCGCCAGAACAATGGGCAGGCAATGCCCCAAAGCGAAAAACAGGATCAAGGCTATCCCTTCGACAACTCTCTGTTGTACGGTGATAATGGCCAGAATGGGCGCGATGAAGCCGAATGTGCATGCCCCGGATAAAATGCCGTAGGAACCACCCAGGATAAAGGCCCCCCGATACCCCCGCATGGTGAATCCGCTCAGGGTCTTGCCCGGCAGGCGGCACTTGGCAACGCCCATGAGGTCTAGGCCGAGCCAGACCAGCAAGACCCCCACCGGCACCCCCCATAAGGGGGAAATATCCCCCAACATGCGGCCGAGCAACGAACAGATCACGCCCACCACGGCGATGGAGAGGAATAACCCCAGGCTGAACACGCCAGCATATCCCGCCGCTTCTCTCCCTTGAATCTCGTGCCCCTGGCCAGCCACGTAGCCCACCATGAGCGGGATGGAGGCCAGATGACACGGACTGAACAATACGCTGACCATACCCCATAGAAAGCAACCGAGAACCGCTAGCGCAAAGGTATCAGTCATCCACATATTGATGGTCAGTAAAAACTGGTTAAACACGTATTTGCCCCAGGTAAAGCGTGAGAGAATAAATATGGGAAAAGCAACTTGCGTAGCTTTTCCCTGTGTGCCTGCCTAAACAGTTTATTCTGCAAGCAGAGCATCAATTTTTGTTTTTATACTCGCCTCATCTAAGAAACCTGTATGGCGTTCCCGCTCATTTCCTTTTTTGTCATAGAAAATTTGTGTCGGTATGGCTTGTATCCCGTATTCAGATTTCATGTTTGGATTTTCCCAAACATCAACAAACAATATGGAGGCTTTGCCTTCATAGTATTTGCCGACTTTTTCCAGAACAGGAGCCATCATTTTGCATGGAACACAGCTTTTTGCCCCTAAATCAAGCATTGTCACCGTATTGGGAACAGGAATTTGTTCCGGCGCGGCATAGGCGGCGGAAAAAGACAACATGAGGACAAAAGTGGAAAACAACAGCGAACGCTTGAACATGGTTGCTCCTGATAAAGTGCTAGAGTGTTTTAAAAAGTTAGGGCAGAACAAAACCGGCTAGGCTTGTTCTGAAAATAATTCAGGGTGGGCTTGGGGAAGGTTGCCCACAAAGTCGGCTATCTCATCACGTACTCGTCGGTAGTATGTCAAAGCCTCTTCCTCGGTTTTGGCGTTTTTCGCCAGTCTTGGCGGATCGTCAAATCCGTGATGCTCAATTTTTGCTCCACCGGGAAAATAAGGGCAATTTTCCGCCGCGTCTCCGCAGAGCGTAACGACCAGATCAAAATCGACGGGCGGCAAATCCAGGAGACTTTTGGGGAGGTACGTGGAAATCATTATCCCCTTTTCCGCCATAGCCTGTACGGCCAAGTAGTCCACTTCACGGGCCGGAGCAGACCCCGCCGAGTGAACTTGCAATTGTGGCCACAGCTTCCGCGTCCAGCCTTCGGCCATTTGACTGCGACAGGAATTACCCGTGCAGAGGAAAAGAATTGTCTTCATGATGACTCCGTAGATAAAGTCTATTATTTGTTATTTGGCAATATAGCAATATATATGCCACTATAACATGCTTAAAATATTATATTTATGTTTCACCCTTCTGTATCATTTTTAACCATCTCTGTGTCGGTTGGATGAAAATGATACAGAAGAGCATCGTGCAACTTCAAACAGGCTATGGTTTTTGCGCGGAAACGATGGCGCTGGTCATAACATCGTGGAGCGTCTTTTCCGGGGGAAGCGATTGACGGATTTTCGCGTACAGAGGATCGTCGCCCGATTCCATAGCTTCGATGTAGCCGGACTTCTTATCCAAAGAGATATGAATAAAGCCGCATTCCTTAAGAATGTTTTTCGTTTCTTCCAAGAGAATGGCCCCGGATATGCAACCGACCAGGGCCGCAACGGAATCCATCACGTTTTCCGGGAGTTCTTCCAGCAGCACAATATCAGATACGGAAACCTTGCCGCCGGACCGCAACACACGGAAAATTTCCTTCCAGACTTGCGGCTTGTCGGGGGAAAGGTTGATTACGCAATTTGACAGAACCACATCCACGGAGTTGTCGGCCACCGGCAAATGTTCGATTTCACCCAAGCGAAACTCGACGTTATCAAGACCGGAATGTTCCCGATACCATACGCAGGCGTTCCGCGCCTTGTGAAGCATTTCCGCCGTCATATCCACGCCGATGACCCGGCCGGATTTCCCGACTCGCGGGCCTGCCTGAAACACATCGAAGCCGCCGCCCGATCCCAGGTCCAGAACCACGTCCCCTTCTTTCAGAGAGGCCAGGGCCAAGGGATTGCCGCAGGAAAGGCCCATATTGACGCCTTCCGGCAAGTCGTTAATGTCGTCTTCCGAATATCCCAGACTTGCGGCCAAGGTTCCCGCATTGGCGCTTGAGCAACAGCCTTGCCCACTTCCACAACATGATTGCGTGGAACCCAAAGCGATACCGGCATAACCTTGGCGGACTTTCGCCCGCATTTCTTCTTTTTGGGTACTATCCATCGTCATTGCTTCCTATGACGCATACCAGCGTCTTTTGATCCATAAGGACACATTGACCAGCCCGATCAGCACCGGCACTTCCACCAGCGGGCCGATAACGGCCACAAACGCCTGCCCGGAGTTCAAGCCGAACACCGCGATAGCCACGGCAATGGCAAGCTCGAAATTGTTGGAAGCCGCTGTAAAAGAGAGTGTTGCCGACTGTTCGTAATTGGCTCCGGCCTTCCAGGAAAGATAAAAGGATAACAGAAACATGAAAATGAAATACACGAGCAACGGAATGGCCACCCGGAGCACGTCAAACGGCAGTTGCACAATGTAATCCCCTTTGAGGGAGAACATCACCAGAATGGTGAACAGCAACGCGCGTAACGCCCACGGGCTGACGCGGGGGATAAAAATATTTTCGTACCAGTCCAGTCCCTTGACCTTAAGTCCATAAAGCCGGGAAAGAATCCCGCCCAGGAACGGAATGCCGAGATAAATAAAAACGCTCTCGGCTATCTGCCCCATGCTTATATCCACTACAGCGCCTGACATGCCGAGCCATCCGGGCAACACTGTAATGAATACATAAGCGTACACAGAGAAGAACAGCACCTGAAAAATGGAATTGAACGCCACCAAACCGGCGCAGTATTCACGGTCCCCGCCCGCAAGGTCGTTCCAGATAATCACCATTGCTATGCAACGGGCCAGCCCGATGAGGATAAGCCCTATCATATATTCCTGATGACCGGAAAGAAACGTCACGGCCAGCAGAAACATAAGAGCGGGACCGATGATCCAGTTTTGCGTCAAAGACAGCAGAAGAATTTTTTTATTTCTGAAAACCTTGCCGAGTTCTTCATATTTCACCTTCGCCAAGGGCGGGTACATCATGACGATAAGCCCGATAGCGATAGGAATGTTTGTGGTGCCGACCTGGAAAAAGTTGATCACACTTCTGACGCCCGGCGCGGCCCATCCGAGCATCACACCTATAAACATGGCGAAAAATATCCACAGCGTCAGATAGCGATCCAGAAAAGATAACTTTTGTAAGGTGGATTGGCTCATACTCCCCTCCAATGGCAATAACGGGGCGGGTACACCGCCCCGTTCACGGTTAGCACTTGCCGCCGCAACAGCAGCCGGTGGAAGTCGAATGAGCGGAAGCATGAGCGTCCGGCGTAGCGATCCAACCCATGACTTCGGACTTGGAAGGCACACGGCCAGTACACATGACGTTGTTGTCGATGACCACGGCGGGCGTGGACATAACGCCGAGCGCCATCATTTCTTTCAGGTCCGTGACCTTTTCAACCGTGGCGGCACTTCCCGCATCCTGCACGGCGGCATTGACGACGTTTTCCGCTTCTTTGCACTTGGCGCAACCGGGACCGAGAACTTTGATCAACATGACGACCCTCTTTCGGCTAAAAGATTTGTGTTTGGAGGATATTGAACAGCCAGCCCACTACCGTGAATATAACCAGCAACATGCCCAAGAAGAGGGCCAAAAGCTTCCAGCGCATGACCTGTTTGAGCATGAGCACTTCCGGCAGACTCGCCGCTACCGTGCTCATGCAGAAGGCCAGCGTCGTGCCCAGAGGCAGTCCCTTGAGCAGCAGGCTTTCCATAATCGGAATAATACCCGTGACATTGGTATACAGCGGAATGCCGATAGCCACGGCCACCGGGACGGACCACCATTGACCGGCTCCCAGGTTTTCCGTGAACCATTCCTGCGGCACATAGCCATGAAGTAACGCGCCAAGGCCCACGCCGATGATGACCCACAGCCAGACCTTTTTGAAAATACTGCTCGTTTCAGAGTAGGCGAACGCATGGCGTTCCATGAGGCCCATCTTGGGAGCTTCGCCCGCTTCCACAGCGGCTTCTCTGGTGGACGCATTCTTCATGGCGTCCAGCAAAAAGGGTTGCAGCCAACGTTCCGCACGGAGCGCGTCCATGATGATCCCGCCCACAATGCCCGCAAACATGCCCACCACCACATAAATGATCGTAAACTTCCAACCCAGCAGTCCCCACAGCAGGACCACGGCGATTTCATTGATTAACGGCGAGGTGATGAGAAAGGACATAGTTATGCCCAAGGGAATACGGGCCGTGGTGAACCCCAGGAACAAAGGAATGCTGGAACAGGAACAGAACGGCGTGATAGCCCCGAAGCCCGCGCCTAAAAAGTAGCCGATTCCCCGGCCTTTTCCCGCCAAATAGTCCCGGACCCGTTCAACGTGCATCGCGGCCCGCAGCCAGCCGATGACGTAAACCATAAGAACGAGCAACAAGAGAATCTTTGCCGTGTCATAGAAAAAGAACTCGACGGAATCCCCCAATGGAGTGCCTTTGTCGATGGAAAAAAGATCATAGGTCAGCCATTGCGAAAGCGGCACAATGACGGAATAGACCGCACTCCACAGCACCAGAGCAGCAATGCCGATCCCGAAATATCGCGTCTTGTTCACTTGCGACGGGATGGAAGGGGATTGCGGCGCTTCGGACTTTTGACAAGCGCACTGAACCGAGGGAGGTAAAACCTGTTTTTCTTCTGGTACGCCCGCACAGCATTTTGACATCTTGCTAACCTCTTAAATTTTCTTTATTGGCAAAATTGCCAATATTACGAGTAAAAAAATTACCCTTTGTTCAGCATGTCCATTTGCGAAAGGACACGCTTTTCCACGATTTCTCCGGTGCAGGACAGAAAGGTGTCCAGACAACAGAGAGCAAGGCGGTAATAGATGTTTGTCCCTCTTTTTTCAGTGAAAACCACCCCCGCTTCCCGGAGTACGGAGAGATGCTTGGAAACAGTGGACATATCGTCCCCTACCAGAGCTTGCAGATCGCAGACGCACTTTTCACCGTCTCGCAGGGCATCCACCATGAGCAGGCGGCTCGGATGACCAAGCGCCTTAAAAATCTTGGCTTGTTCCGAGATATACTTTTTGTACCGGTCCATGTTTTCATCCTTGGCTTTTCAGCAAAATAGCCACTTGAATTTCTCTTGTCAAGATTGAAAACCATCATTGCTCAATTTCGCCATTGTCTTGTACGGCAAACGGAAAACAGGGATTGAGTATAAGAATGTAGTTGCATTAATTAGATATGCTATATCGTATATATGGCAAAAGCTGTCTTACCCGGCTTGACTTATGTTGCATAATTCAGGACAAGAAGACAGTGGAATAGTTCTCTGTTTCACTTTTTTTAGAAAGTATATTTGGTAAAAATGCCAAATAGCCAATAAATTAAGAGGAATTTCTTCATAAATCGGGCGCTCGTTTGTGAAGAGCGCGGGGACTCTTTCCCGGCCGGGCCGGGCTGTTGCCCGCGAACCACGGAACAATGGCAAACTGAGGACGTACATCTTCGACGCACAACCCTGGTTGATGTTCGGAAGATTTACAGCGCTTTCAGCGACGGCTGCAATCTGACAGTCAACCCGGAGTATGCCTACCGGCCGGATCGAGGGTAAGCCAGCGGACTGCCGAAACTCATGGGAGAGAAATTATGAACTCTGCCGAACAGCGGTCGATCCGGGAATTTGAAGAAAAAGCCAAAGAACTTGTCAGCTTGATGTATGCTATGACAGAGGCGGAGCTTGAAAAAGTCCGCGTCCCCGACCTGTCGAATCCGTCAACGCGGAAGCATAAGGCGCTTATTGTGGCCGCACTTACGGTGGACAAGGCCATTATGGCATTCATCGCCACCTTTGAACTGTAGCTTATGAAAGTGGCCCGCATTCCCTGTCGGAAAGCGGGCCACTTTTACCGACAGGGGTGCGCGTGAACGCGCAAGGCCTGCGCCATCGTTAGCTTTCTTTCCCTTCCGTCTTGTGCAGCTTCGCCGGGCGTTCCGCCCGTACTCGCTTCCGCGCCGGACGGTCATTCCCGCTCATTCTGGCACGGGCCTTTCCCCTGTGCTTTCTTGTTTTCGCGTTGCCGTGTTTTGGAGCGGTTACCCGTGGGAGCTTCACTTGCTTGTGAAAGCCCTACGGAGCACCGCCATAAAGGTGGTCAACTCCAAAGGGAAAAACTCCCAGGAGTGGCGCAAAGGAAACTCAGAACATCATCACCGCGAATATGGTAACCGGGTAATCCTCCCAAAAAGAAGTAGCGTTTATGGGTAGAATTTCCGATACTGACCCGAACGGAGATTTTACATGAAAGCGTCCAGATTTTCCGACAGCCAGATTTTGGGAATTTTGAGGCAGGCCGAGAATGGGATCCCCGTGACCGAGCTTTGCCGCGAACACGGCATAAGCAGCGCCACGTTTTATAAATGGCGGGCAAAATATGGCGGCATGGATGTTTCGCTCATGGCTCGGATGAAAGAGCTGGAGAAGGAAAATGCCCGCCTGAAAAAGATGTATGCCGAAACGCAACTCAAATATGAAGT
>NZ_FNBX01000026.1:0-11322 GCF_900102485.1 Desulfovibrio legallii
AGGGTCTCGTTCACGCCCAGGGCCTGCACCGCAGCCAAGTTGTTGTTCAGGGTATAGGTGTAGGTGCCGTCGGCCGCCAGGGTAAAGCTGCCGTAGCTTCCAGCGGTGTTGGTCTGGGGTTCATAGAACGGGGTGTCCGTGCTGTCCACATCCGTGGGCGCGGGCAGTATGCCGGTGACCTGGGCCGTATCTTCGGCCACGGTCGCCGTGGACGCCGCCACTTCCGGCGCGTCGTTAGTCCCGCTGATGGTAATGGTCAGCGTGCCCGTGGCTGCGTCGCCGTCGGCGTCCGTATAGCTGTAAGAAAAAGACTGCTGCACGGACTGCCCCGCGCCCAGGGCCTTGGCCGCGTCGCCGCCCGCCGTAAAGCTGTAGGCGCCGTCGGCATTGAGCGTCACCGTGCCGTAGGCCGACTGCGCTTCCGACGTCCAGGCGAAGTGCGCGCCGTCCGCGCCGGCTGCGGCCCCGGCCAGCACGTTGCCGCTGGCCGTGGGGGCGATCTGGTCCGTGGCCGTGGCGGCAAAGCTCTCAATGCGCGGGCTGTCGTCCTCCACCGTAAGGTGCAGGGTGGCCTGGGCTCTGTCGCCGTCCCGGTCCGTAACCGTCACGGTCACGTCGTTGGTCAGGCTGTCCGTGCCATGGTCCAGAGCCGTGTCCAGCTGATAGGCATAGGTCAGCGCGCCGCTGCGCGGGTCAAAAGCCACGCTGAGCGTGCCGCCGGGCACGTCCACGGAATCCTGCGCCAGCCGCCCGTTGGCCCAGACCGTCACGCCGTTGATGACGATGCTGCCCACGCCGTCGGGCGCAAACACGCGCAGCCCGCCGTCGGCGCTTGCGCCTGTGCCGGGCGCGCTGCCGCTGGCCAGACCGGCCTCGTGCACCTCCAAAGTCTGCGCCACGGGCGCGGGGCCGCCCGGCCCGGGCCGGGACTGCCCCGACTGGTCCTGCTGGGCCAGCGCCTCCAGGCGCACGCTGTGGTCAGGGGCGGGCTGCTGCGGCGGCATGGGGTTGTCCCCCCCCCGCGGCGCAGGCGAAGGCGTGCCGGGGATGACCGGGCCGCCCCCGAAATCGCCGGCCTGCCGGCCGCCGCCAGACTCGCCAAAGAGATCTCTTCCGGAGCCCCCCGTGCCCGGCAGGTGGTCCAGGCCGCCAACCAGGGAAGGGGGCGCGCCGTTAAAATCCAGCGCATCCAGGCTGCCCGTGTGCGGCGCTGTAAGCTGGCCCGCCGCGGGCATGAGATCCGGATTATTGAGGGCGGCAAAGAATTCCTCGCCGGAAACCACCACGCCGTCCACGGCAAATTCCGGCAGATGGTCGGCGGGCAGGTCATAAAACCCTACCAGCACCACCGAGCCCCCGTCCGGGAACATAAAGACCAGGTCACTCCCCTGGCGGACAATGCCGGCATCCTGCAGGGCAAAGGCCAGGGCCAGACGCCCCTCGGCGGAGGGAACTATTTCCACACGCTGTCCGGCTTGCGGACGGGGAACTTTGATCTCAGTCATGATGACGCCTCGTAAGGTTCGTGACGTTTATTCAGTATTAGAAGGACGATGCCGCCCCCGGCATGCAAAAAGCCCCACGCCGCGCGTGTGGCGCGGTGCAGGACTGATACCTTGCAAAAGGGAGGCCAAAGCCGTAAAAGGCAAAAAAAGGGGCATGGCGTACGCTCCAAAGTCCATACAATAAGAATGACTTACGTCAAAAAACTGACCTAAGCCCATCCCTTTGCACGCACTGGCGTATCTGTGCCGTGCCCCCTCCTTCAATCGGGAAAGAGAGGC
This sequence comes from Desulfovibrio legallii, assembly GCF_900102485.1. Lineage (NCBI taxonomy): Bacteria > Pseudomonadati > Thermodesulfobacteriota > Desulfovibrionia > Desulfovibrionales > Desulfovibrionaceae > Desulfovibrio > Desulfovibrio legallii. The sequence goes on from NZ_FNBX01000026.1 coordinate 1,785, forward strand.
TACAAAGTGAGTTTGTTTCCTGACAAGTATTATCCTATAGTCCTAAAGTCAAGGGTCGGGAAAATTTTTTCTTGGGTCGCCCGCGCGGCTTTGACGGCGGCGGCGGGCGCAGGTATACTGGCGGCAAAAGGAGGTTCCTTATGAGCACATGGAAGAACGACCCAGCCCATTCACGGCTCGGGTTTGTGGCTCGGCACCTCGGCATCACCGACATCTACGGCCGCTTCGCCGACGCGGCCCTGACGGTAGAGGCCGCCCGGGAGGATCTGACGGACGCCGTCTTCACCCTCACGGCCCAGACCGCCGGCATCGACACCCGCGTCCCGCCCAGGGACGAACACCTGCGCAGCGCGGATTTTTTTGCCGTGGGGCAATTCCCCGAGCTGCGCTTCACGAGCTCCGTCGTCCATCTGGGGCCCGACCGCACGGGCACCGTTACCGGCGCTTTGAGCCTGCACGGCGTAACCAGGGAAATGACCTTTGACCTTTGCGTAAGCAACCAGGTGACCAACCCCATGAACCAGAAGCCCACCATCTCCTTTAAGGTGAGCGGCGCCTTCAAACGCAGCGATTTCGGCATCGGGCCGAGCATCCCCGCGGCCATTGTGGGCGACGTGGTGCGCGTAACGGCGGATATGGAGTGCGCCCCGGCATAGCCCGCGAAGCAGGGCCGCCGCCCCTTGCGCAAAGCGGCCGGAGGGGGTACAGGGCACCCAAGATCTTACGGATGGAGCGGAATGCGTATCCTCCACAAGCAACAGCACTTGTCCCCCCTGGAAGGCCCGCGCCTGGAGCCGCACCCCTTTCACGCCGCTGGCGCGCCGCCGGACGAACGCGACGGCGCGCCCTTGGTGCCTGTAGGCCGACCCGAGCGCGGCGACCGTCCGGTCGCCGCGCCGCACCAACCTGTGCCCCAGAACGACGCCTTTGAGTTCCGCCAGCTGGGCGAAGAAGACTTTGAGGAATTTGAAGCCCTGCTGCGCTACGCCTTTCAGGTCAGCTCCTCGGAGATGGCCCGCATCGGCTGGTCCGACAAGGAGATGAAGCAGTCCAAGCTGCCCATTTTCGAGGCCTCGCACGTTATGGGCTGGTTCTACAAAGGCCACCTCGCCTCGCAGATCGTCATCTACCCCATGGAAGTGAACATCCACGGCAGCATCTGCAAAATGGGCGGCATCACGGGCGTGGCCACCTACCCGGAATACACGGGCCGCGGGCTCATCCGCACCCTTATCGGCAAAAGCCTGGAATACATGCGCGACCAGCAGCAGGCCATCTCCTACCTCTGCCCCTACTCCATCCCCCTCTACCGCAAGCACGGCTGGGAAATCATCTCGGACAAGATGACCTTCACCATCAAGGATACCCAGCTGCCCCGCCGCCACCCCGTGGACGGACAGATCGAGCGCGTGGACATCGAAAGCGAAGACCTGCACCGCGTCTACCGCTACTTTGCCCGGCAGGAGCACGGCGCGCTCATCCGCGGCGCGCTGGAATGGGAAGAATACTGGCGCTGGGATTCGGACGACGTCATGGCCGCCGTATACTACAGCGCGGACGGCAAGCCCCTGGGCTACGTCATCTACTACATAGAAAACGAAATTTTCAGCATCAAGGAAATGGTCTACCTGAATCAGGAGGCCAAATCAGGCATCTGGAACTATATCAGCGCTCACTTCTCTATGATCACCAAGGTGGAGGGCTGCAACTACAGCGGGGAATCCCTGGCCTTCCAGTTTGAAGACAGCGAAATCGACGAGACTATCCAGCCCTACGCCATGGCCCGCATCGTGGACGTGCAGAAATTTGTGGAAACCTACGCCTTCCAGATCACAGATCCGCGCCTGGTGCTGGAGCTCAACGTAAGCGACCCCATGGCCCCCTGGAACAACGGCATCTTCCGCGTGGGCTGGGCTGAGGGCCGCACCTTGTGCGAAAAAGTGCCCGCCTGGAGCACTGGGCACCGCATCTCCCTCAACATCCAGACCCTCACCACCATGCTTATGGGCTACAAACGCCCCACCTACCTCTACAACAACGACCGCATTGATATGGACTACCACCTGCTTAAAAAGCTGGAAAGCCTTATCCCCTCGGACAAACCCTACTTTTCAGACTACTTTTAGAGCAGATTAACTTTAAGAATATGCATTCTCAAAGTTTACGGCACGCTTGTTTCGGCGCTTAACAGCGCAAAATGCATTGCGCTTCCGCCTCCACAGCAGGGGGCTGCGCAAGCAGACGCCCGCCCCACCATACGGAACAGGCCGGGAGGCGAACCCCCCGGCCTGCGTTTTTTTCAACAGCCCGCGTGTGCAGCGGCAGGGCCCGGACGCCCCTACGCGGCGAAGTTGTAGCCGGCCTCCAACGCCTTGGCGTTGACGGGCACCAGGTGGGCGTAGTGGCTGCTGACCACACGGCGCAGGGCTTCCTGCACGGCCGCCAGGGGCAGGGCCGCGGTGGCCCGAATCCAGGCTCCCAGGGCCACCATGTTGGCCAGCTTCACGTTGCCGAGCTCATGGGCCATGTCGTTGACCGGGATGTAGACGCTGCGGCGGCTGGCGTCCAGCAGCCCACGGTCAATAAGGGAAGCGTTGACAATCTGCACGCCCGCTTTGTGCAGGCGCGGCTGGAACTTGGTCAGCGAGGGCTCGTTGAGGATGATGGTGGAACGCGGTTCGCGCACCAAGGGCGCGCCGATGGGGTGCGTATCCAGCACCACGGTGCAGTTGGCCGTGCCGCCGCGCATTTCCGCGCCGTATACGGGGATGAAGGACACCTCCAGCCCGTGCTCCATGCCCGCCTGGGCCAGCAGATTGCCCGCCAGCATGACGCCCTGCCCGCCGAAACCGGCAATAATCACGTCCTGATACTCACTCATGGTCGGCCTCCTGCGGGGCGGCCGCGTCCTTGTACACGCCCAGGGGGAACTCGGGGATCATGGCCTCCGCAATGCGTTTGTTGGCCGCGATGGGGTCCATGTGCCAGTTGGTGGGGCAGCCGGAAAGCAGCTCCACAAAGCCGAAGCCCAGGCCGTTGATCTGCGCCTCAAAGGCGCGGCGCAGGGCCTTTTTGGCCGCGCGCACATGGGCCACGCTGTCCAGGGCGCAGCGCGCGGCATAGGCCACGCCGCCGAGCTGGGCCATGAGCTCCGCCATATGGATGGGCCCGCCCTCGTTGGCGGCGTTGCGGCCGTGCACGGTGGTGGTGGTCTTCTGCCCCAGCAGGGTGGTGGGGGCCATCTGGCCGCCGGTCATGCCGTAAACCGTGTTGTTGATGAACACGGCGGTAATGCGCTCGCCCCGGTTGGCCGCGTGCAGAGATTCGGCCATGCCGATGGCGGCCATATCGCCGTCGCCCTGGTAGGTAAAAACCACGGCGTCGGGCCGGGCGCGGCGCACGCCCGTGGCCACGGCGCAGGCCCGGCCGTGGGGGGCCTCCAGGCCGTCCACGTTGAAGTAATCGTATGTAAAGGTGGCGCAGCCCACCGAGGCCACCAGAATGGTCCTTTCCGCCACGCCCAGCTCATGCAGCACCTCGCTCACCAGGCGGTGGGCAATGCCGTGATGGCAGCCGGGGCAGTAGTGGGTTTCGCGCTCATTGAGCACGGGGTTGGCGTCAAAAACCAGGGTTTCGCCCGCCTGGGGGCGCAGTTCTTCTTGCAGTGCGGTATCCATCACTTCTCCTCCAGGGCCTGGAGCATAGGCTCGCGCAGGGCCTCGGCCCCCACGAACAGCCCGGGCATGACCCCGTGCCAGCGCACCTCGGCCGCCGCCGCGCCGGGCTGGGCGCAGAGGGCCAGGCGCACGTCCTCCACCATCTGTCCCGTGTTCTGTTCCAGCACCAGAAAGCGCCGGCCCGGGGCCAGGGCGCGCAGGGCTTCGTCCGGGAAGGGATAGAGGGTCACAGGGCGGAAGAGCCCCACCTTGCGCCCTTCCGCGCGCAGAGCGCGCACGGCGCTGCGGGCGATGCGGGCCATGGAGCCGAAGGCCACCACCACCAGCTCCGCATCCTCCGTATCCACGCAGTCAAAGGCGCATTCGGCGCGCATGGCTTCATACTTGCGCATGAGCATGCGGTTGCGCTCGGCCAGGGCCCCTTCCGCCAGATAGACGGATTTGAGCAGCCGCGGCCCAGCGCCGGGCCCGCGTTTGCCGTAGCCCTCCAGCCGCCAGCCCGCGGCCAGACGGGCCAGGTCTTCCGGCGGCACGGCGTCCTTGGGCGGCACGCGGCGCACGGGCTCCTTGATCTGGCCCACAATGGCGTCGCCCAGCACCAGCACGGGGTTGGCGTACTTGAAGGCCAGGGCAAAAGCGCGGAACATGAAGTCGTAGCACTCCTGTGCCGTGCTGGGAGCCAGAACCAGGTTGCGGTGGTCTCCGTGGCCGCCGCCCTTGACGGCCTGAAAATAATCGCCCTGGGAAGGGCCGATATCCCCCAGGCCAGGGCCGCCCCGCTGCATGTTGACCATGACCCCAGGGATCTGGCTGCCCGCCATGTAGGAGACGCCCTCCTGCATGAGCGAAATGCCGCAGCCCGAAGAGGAGGTCATGGCCGGCACGCCGCAGGCCGCCGCGCCCAGCAGCATGTTGACGGCGGCCACCTCGCTTTCGGCCTGCACAAACTGGCCGCCCCGATCGGGCAGCAGCACGGAGAGAGCTTCGGGCACTTCGTTCTGCGGGGTGATGGGGTAGCCGAAGTAGCAGCGGCAGCCCGCGTCCGCCGCGCCATAAGCAATGGCTTCGTTGCCCTTGATGAGGATGCGTTCGGCCTCGCTCATGCCGCACCTCCCTTGGTCCTGGCGGTGCGGAACACGCGGATGGCCACGTCCGGGCACATAACGGCGCAGGCGGCGCAGCCCGTACACGATCCCGCCTGTTCCATGACTTCATAGCCCTGGCGGTTATAGCGGCCCGAAGGCCGCAGAATGTGCGCCGGGCAGGCTTCCACACACAGGCGGCAGCCCTTGCAGCGCTCTTCCAGAAAAACGACTCGCGACATGGATACTCCTTTGCGCCCGGCGGCAGGGACGCTGTGGGGGGATGCCGCCCGGCGCGGGGCTCGCCGCCCCGCCCGAAGCGGACGCCGCCGCGGAAACGTCAGCGGATAAGCATGGCGTCCCCGTAAGAAAAGAACCGGTAACCCCTGGCCACGGCCTCGGCGTATGCCGCCAGCACGCGCTTGCGCCCGGCAAAGGCGGACACCAGCATGAGCAGGGAGGATTCCGGCAGGTGAAAATTCGTCACCAGGGCGTCCGTTACACGGAAGCGCTGGCCGGGATAGAGAAAAATGTCCGTCCAGCCCGCAAAGGGCTGCACCCGGCCGCAGAGCTCGGCCACGCCCTCCAGAGCGCGCACGCTGGTGGTGCCCACGGCCACCACCGGGCGCTTCTCGGCCTTGGCCCGGGCCACGGCCAGGGCCGTGGCCTCCGGCACCTCAATATATTCGCGGTGCATGCGGTGGGCGCGGATGTTCTGGCTGCGCACGGGGCTGAAGGTGCCGTAGCCTACATAGAGGGTGACCTCCGCCCACTGGAAGCCGCGGGCGGCCAGCCTGGCGCGCAGATCCTCAGTAAAATGCAGGCCCGCCGTGGGCGCGGCCACGGATCCGGTTTTGTCCTCGCGGGCGTAGACGGTCTGGTAGCGGCTTTTGTCCTCCTCCCCGTCCGGACGCTTGATGTAGGGCGGCAGCGGGATGTGCCCCGTGGCGGCAAAAGCCCTGGCCAGATCGCCCGTCCAGTGCAGCCGCACCCGCCGCTGGCCGAAGGGGCCCGATTCCAGCACCGTCACCTTGATGCCCGCGCCGAAATCAAAACTTTCCCCATCGCGGATGCTGCCGCCCGATCGCACCAGGCCGTCGGCCTCGGCGGCCAGGCCGCCCAGTTTGTCCGGTCTGGCGCGCTCCAGCACCAGGGGCAGGGGCGTCAGCAGCAAAAACTCCACCTTGCCGCCCGTGGCGCGCGTGCCCAGCAGCCGCGCCTGCAGCACGCGGGAATTGTTGGCCACCAGCAGCGCGCCAGGGGGCAGCAGATCCGGCAGGTCCGCAAACTGCGCGTGGGTCAGCTCCAGCGGGCCCGTGCGCGGCAGCGCCATCAGCCGCGAGTTGCCGCGCTCCTCCGGCGGGAACTGGGCGATGCGCTCCTGGGGCAGGTCAAAGTTATAACTTTCCAACCAAAAATCGGCTTCCTCAATGGGCATGATTCCGGGCCTCACGGCTGCGCCTCCCACCGGGCTTGTCAGCGCGGAACGGAGAGGCTAGGGTATGACATTCGCCACGGCACATATGCAATGGCGGTGGAGGGGAAGGAGTATAGCCATGCCGCGCCCGCTTGTCATCCTCGCGTTCTGCTGCGCCCTCGGCCTGCTCCAAGGCTGCGCCGAAGGGCTGCACAATCCCTTCTCCAACGACCCCCTCACCGGCGGCACGGACGTGACCGTAAGCCGCCTGCTGGGCGTGCCCACGCCCGCGGGCATGCAGCGCTTTGCCTCCCACGGCTACGAAACCGCCGGCACGGCCGGCAGCGAAGGGCTGGAAGTGCTGCGCGGCGATGCGGACCCCGGCTTTGCCGCCCAGATCATGTATACCGGCCTGCAAGGCCAGGGCTGGCAGCTGCGCCTCGCCCTGCGCAAAGGCGGCCGCGCCGTTTACGTCTACGAACGGGGCCAGAGCCAGGCCGTGCTTACCCTGCACCGCGAAACCCTGGGCACCGTGCTGGAAATCTGGACCGGCGCGCGTCTGCCCGACGGCGCCGCCCTGCCCGCGCAGAGCGCTTTCACCCCTTCCGGCACGGACGCCGCTGGCGAGGCCGGCAGCTACAATGCCGCCCCCGGCGCGGGCGGCATGGACACCACCCCCCAGCCCGGCGCCACGGTGCGCACCTGGGGCGGCAACAACGGCGGCTCCGGCGGGCTGGAGGAGCGCAACCTGTGAGCGGCCTGCACACGCCCGCAGACCGGCTGACCCGCCTGGCCCGCAAGCGCCTGCACCTGGGCGTCTGCGGCTCCGTGGCCTGCTACCGGGCCGCGGACCTGCTGCGGGCCTGGCTGGCCCTGGATCTGCACGTTTCCGCAACGCTCACCCCCGGCGCGCGGCAGTTTGTCGCGCCGCTGCTCTTTGCCTCTCTGGGGGCCGCGCCCGTGTATGAGGACATGTTCACCCCCGGACAAGAAGTCTTCGCCCATCTGGAGCCGGGCCAGCACGCTCACGCCATGGTGGTGGCCCCGGCTTCGGCCGACGCGCTCGCCCGCCTGGCCCACGGCGCGGCAGGCGACATGCTGGCCGCCCAGGCCCTGGCCTTTGACGGGCCGCTGGTCCTGGCCCCGGCCATGAACCCGCGCATGTGGGCGCACCCCGCCACCCAGGCCAACGCAGCCCTGCTGCGGGAGCGCGGGGCGCACCTGGTGCGGCCCGACTGCGGCGGCACGGCCTGCGGCGATCAGGGCGAAGGCCGCCTCGCCCCCTTGGCGGACATTTTTCTGGCCGGGCTGCGCGCCCTGGCCCCGCAGGACATGGCGGGCAAAAAAGTGCTGGTCACCCTGGGCCCCACCCGTGAAGCCTGGGACGGCGTGCGCTACTGGTCCAACCCCTCCACCGGGCTCATGGGCGCGGCCCTGGCCGTGTGCGCCTGGCTGCGCGGGGCCGCGGTCACGGCTCTCTGCGGGCCGGGCGTGGACTACGCCCTGCCGCGCGAGCTGACCCGGCGCAACGTAACCAGCGCGCGCGAAATGCACGCCGCAGCCGTGGAGCTGTGGCCGGGCATGGATCTGGGCATGTTCACCGCCGCCGTGGCGGATTTCTCCCCCAAGCCGCTGGGGCCGCACAAATTCAAAAAAGCCGACGCGCCCCAAGGCCTCAGCGTGGACTTCACCCCCAATCCCGACATCCTGCAGACCCTGGCCGCCGCCCGCGCGCCGCACCAGAAGGTGCTGGGCTTTGCCGCCGAAACCGCGCCGGACATGGCCGCCCTGCTGCCCCTGGCCCGGGCCAAGCTGGCCCGCAAAAAGGCGGATCTGCTGGCCGCCAACCGCGTCAACAGCGCGGACAGCGGCTTTGCCGCGCCCACCAACAGCCTGGCCGTGGCGGACGCCCTCGGCGGCGAAGCCATCTGGCCCAACCAAAGCAAGGCCGACGCGGCCTGGGATCTCTGCACATGGCTTTTGCGGCTTTGAACCCCCTGGCGGCTCTCTGGCGGCAACGCGGCCTGACCTCTCTGCTCATGCCGCCGGGCTTTGACGCCTTTGCCCAGCCGGACGCCCCCGCCGCGCGCCCCACGCCTGCCGCGCCGCAACGTCCCACGGCGCACCGGCAACCCCCGTCGCGTCCGGCCCGGCCAGAGCGCAGCAGGCCCGCCGCCCCGGAACACGCGCCGCAACGGGCCACCGTGCACGCCTTCCGCCCCCCCGCGCCCGACGCCCCCGCCGCAACAGCCGAAGCCGCCTGGCGGCCCCTGCCGCCCCACGTCTGGCCCGCGCCCTGGCGCGACCTGCTCAGCCAGACCCGGCCCGGCCATATTTTGTGGACCTACTGGAACCTGGGCCAGGACATCCGCGACCCCGACGCCCCTGGCCGCACCGAGCGCCGCGCCTTCTTGCAGCGCCTGCTGCGCGACCTGGGCCACCCGGCGGGCACCCACACCTTCTGGCCCGTGTGTCTGCCGCCGGACCCGGACGCCCTGCCCCCCGCGCCGGCAGGAAATCCTCCCGGCACGTCCGTAGCCGCTGCGCCCGCCTATGTGCCCGCGCCCGACGTTTTCTGGTCCGGGGCGCGCCGTCTCCGCTCCCGGGGAGTGGTGGTGCTGGGCTCCGCCGCCGGCAAGGCCGCCGGACTGCCCGGCGTGCTGCGCCCCCTGCAGCAGCTGCGCCACCGCGGGCATCTGGTCTGGGTGTTGTGGGATGTGGAGAATCTGCTGGCGCAGGAGCAGCGCTACGCCTCCATGCTGGCCTTTCTGCGGCAGGCTTTTTTGCAGATATTGCGGTAGGGGCGGAAGACCGAGAGGCCTGCGGGCAGAGCGGCGTTTTTTGTGCAGGGGGTCAAGGGCGGGGCTGCGCCCCCCCTTAGACCCCCTACAACCCCCATAACCCCCCGCCGTTCAGGACAGCCCGGCCATGGACGGCGCGGCTGGGGCGCGCCGCTACGCGACCGCGCCCCTTATGCCGGGCGCAACTGCCGCAGGCCCGACAGCCAAAATCTGTTCCAATGTCCCGTGGCTGGCGGCTTTGACGTCGTGGAGGTTGACCGCGCGTCGGTCGCAGGCTTTCCTGAGCTGTCGGTTGGGCGGCAGCGGCCCTATGCCCGGCGCGGCTGGGGCGCGCCGCTGCGCGACCGCGCCCCCTTATGCCGCGCTCAACTGCCGGAGAAAAACGTCCGGCACACAAAAATTTTGCTTCGAGCCGTGCTGTCCGTTGCTTCTCTGCTTTTGTAACGATAACATGATATTATGAAGCAGATACAGACCCGGAAGGAAAGGGGCCGCTGACGCCGCGAAGTCACAACGGCCGCCGCATCCCTGGCGGCGAGGCGCTGCGGATTTTGTGGCCTG
>NZ_FNBX01000026.1:11437-18317 GCF_900102485.1 Desulfovibrio legallii
GCGGATTTTGTGGCCTGGCAAGGAAGCGGCCCCGCCCGGACGGGGATAGTACTCTTACGGTACAGACCCGGACGGAAAGGGGCCGCTGACGCCGCCAGGCCGCAAAAGACGCGCGCCTCGCCGCCAGGGATATCTAAAGAAGAGAGGCCTATGTTCATTGCATTGGGGTTAACCTTCCTTGGCATGGCCGTGGGCTTTCTGCTGCGCAAAGGCCCCTGGCCGGGCCGGTTGACGCGCGGCATTACTCCGGTAATCATGCTCCTGCTGCTGGGCCTGGGCATTGCCGTGGGCGGCAACGCCGCCCTGATGGAGGCTTTGCCCCGCCTGGGCGGCGCGGCCCTGGCCCTCACCTTGGCGGGCGTGGCCGGGTCTCTGGTCTGCACCCTGCTGGCGGGCCGGCTTTTCCGTCGTGGGCCCGGCTCCACGTCCGCCCCTGCCCACGCCAACGAGGATACGCATGAAGACTGTTGAACATCTGCTTCAGGGCAACGCCTTTTTCCAGCGCACATATTTTAAGAAGCACGAGGCCCAGCTGCTGGACCTGGTGGCCCACGGCCAGCAGCCCAGGGCGCTCTTTATCGGCTGCGCGGATTCGCGGGTCATTCCCTCGCTCATCACCAACGCGCCTCCGGGCCAGCTCTTTGTGCTGCGCAACGTGGGCAACTTCGTGGCCCCCTACAAGCCGGACGAGGACTACCACGCCACGGCGGCGGGCATTGAATACGCGGTCACGGCCCTGAACGTCGCGGAGGTCATCATCTGCGGGCACACCCATTGCGGGGCCATTGAGGCCCTGTTCGCAGGCAAGGACGAGGACGGAGCCTTTGTCCACACCCGCAAGTGGCTTTCTCTGGGCAAAAAGGCCAAAGAAATGGCCCTGCTGGCCCTGGGCAGGCAGGCGGACAAAGAGCCCCTGCTGCGCCTTGCGGAAAAGCTCTCCATCGTTTTCCAGATCGAAAACCTCATGACCTACCCCTGCGTGCGCGACCGGGTGCGGGAGGGAAGCCTGCACGTCCACGGCTGGCTTTACCATATCGAATCAGGGGCCATGCGCTATTACGACCCTGACGAGCACGACTTCCTGGCCCTGAACCCGCAGACGGACGCCGTGCCGTCCCGGCCCTGACCGCCGCCCGGTCCTGCGCATCCCCCCATGCAAGGCAGCGTGTGCATAGTGGCGTTCTTTGCGGCGGGCGTGCTGCTGGCGCGCCTGGGGCTTGTGCCCGCCTGGCTGCTGGAGCACGACCTGACCCTCTATGTGCTCTGGCTGCTCATGTTCCTGGTGGGGCTTTCCATCGGCGCGGACCGGCGGCTGGGCGAGATCCTGCGCAGCCTGCGCCCCCGCGTGCTGCTCCTGCCCCTGGCCACGGCCGCGGGCACCTTTGCGGGCACGGCCCTGGTCAGCCTGTTCCTGGTCTACAGCGTTACGGAATGCATGGCCGTGGGCGCGGGCTTTGCCTATTATTCCCTCTCTTCCATCTTCATTACCCAGTATAAGGGGCCGGAGCTGGGCACCGTGGCCCTGATCAGCAACATTGCCCGCGAGCTCTTCACCCTGCTCTGCACGCCGCTGCTGGTGCGCCTTTGGGGGCCCCTCGCGCCCATCACCTGCGGCGGGGCCTCCACCATGGATACCACCCTGCCCGTCATCGTGCGCTATTCCGGGCGGGAGTGGATGTTCGTCTCCATCGTCCACGCCATGGTCCTGGACATGAGCGTGCCCTTCTGGGTGCTGTTCTTCTGTTCGTGGTAAGCGCGCCGTCCGGGGCGGCCTGTGCGACGCGCGGCCTCTTGCCCCGGCCGCGAAAATCCTTCCCCCACAGGCCCCGACGCGCGCCGCACGGGGCCTCCGCGCCTGACGAACGCGCCGCCCGCCTTGCCAGGGGGCGCAAAAGCGGTCACTATACGGGCAGTAGTCATCACCCCTACCCGGAGGGAAAGCCATGCCCCGCATGCGCTCCGCCAAACTGCAACTCAAAGAAAGCCTCACCGGCCCGGACTGGCGCGACCACCTGGACGCCATCAGTCAAGGCGGCATGGAAAACGTGGGGCCGCTTTTTTCCTTCCTGCTCCTGGGCCCGCAGACCATGCACCGCGCCGCCGCGGCTCTGGGGCAGGTCGTGGCCCGCCTGGCCCGCAGCGAGCCCGAGACCGCCCGCAACATCATCCGCCGCCTCATGTGGCACCTGAACGAAGAATCGGGCAACATCGGCTGGGGCATCCCCGAAGCCTTCGGCGAAATCCTGGCCGCCAGCGAACCCCTGGCCAAGGATTTTCACAAAATCCTCATCACCTACATCATTGACCTGGGCCACGACGACAATTTTTGCGACCACGACGTGCTGCGCCGCTCCTGTTACTGGGCCATCGGCCGCCTGGCCCAGGCCCGTCCGGCCCTCTGCCTTTCGGCCCGCCCCTGGCTGCGCAAGGGCCTTGCCGATCAGGACATGATCTGCCGCGGCATGGCCGCCTGGGCTCTGGCCCAGCTGCCGCCGGACCTCATGGACGCCCCGGCCCTGCGCGCTCTGGCTCAGGCCGGGCACACGGAAGCCTGCCAGCTTTTCGACGGCAACGACGTCTATGAGGAATCCGTCACCCGGCTGGCCGAGGCGGCCCTGGCCCGGCTGGCCCCGCCCGCCGGCGGCAAGGCTTAGCGCCTGTGGGCGGCGGGCCTGTGCCGTACGGCCGCCGCGGCATAACGGCCCCTGGCGTCCGGCAGGGCGCGCGCGGCGCAGTGCGGGAATAAACGTTTTTGCAGGGCGGGGCGGCGCGGCGAAGAAGCGCGGTTTGCCAAAGGCGCTCTCCACCCACAAAAAACAGGCTCTTCCGACGAGGTTTTCATGGCAGTAGTATTGGGCACGGCCGGGCATATCGACCACGGCAAAACCTCCCTGGTGCGCGCGCTCACGGGCGTGGACTGCGATCGCCTGGGGGAGGAGAAGCGCCGCGGCATCACCATTGAGCTGGGCTTCGCCTGGCTGGACCTGCCCGGCGGGGAGCGCCTGGGCATCGTGGACGTGCCCGGACACGAGCGCTTCGTCAAGAACATGGTGGCCGGGGCCGCGGGCGTGGACATGGTCATGCTGGTCATTGCCGCGGACGAAGGCGTCATGCCCCAGACCCGCGAGCATCTGGAAATCTGCTCCCTCCTGGGCATTCGCACGGGCCTGGTGGCCCTGACCAAAACCGATATGGTGGAGCCGGACTGGCTGGAAATGGTCACGGAAGACGTACGCGCCTTCCTGGCGGAAACCTTCCTGGCCGGGGCTCCCATTTTTCCGGTTTCCTCAGCCACGGGAGAAGGCGTGGAGGCCCTGCGGGCGGCCCTGGTTTCCCTGGCCGGGGGCCTTGCGCCCCAGCCGCGCAGCGACATCTTCCGCCTGCCCGTGGATCGGGTTTTCAGCATGAAAGGGCACGGCACCGTGGTCACGGGCACGGTCATTTCCGGCCGCTGCGCCGTGGGCGACGAGCTCTGCTTCATGCCGTCCGGGCCTGCCACCCGCGCCCGCAGCCTGCAGCGCCACGGCAGGCCCGCGCAGGACGTGGCCGCCGGGCAGCGCTGCGCCGTCAACGTCCAGAGCGTGGAGGTAGCCGACGTGGAGCGCGGCCTTGTGCTGGCCCACCCCGGCGAGCTCTTCCCCTCCCCGCGCTGGATGGTGCGGCTTACCTGCCTGCCCTCCGCCCCGCGCGCCCTGCGCCAGCGGGTGGAAATCCACTTCCACCACGGCACGCGCGAATGCCCGGCCCGGGTGGTTTTTCGGGATCGAGAAAAGCTCGCCCCCGGCGAAACCGCCCTGGCCGAGCTGCGCTTCAGGGAACCTCTGGCTGGCGTTTACGGCGACCATTGCGTGCTGCGCGCGGGCGCGCCCTTGCGCACTGTGGCGGGCGGCCCGCTGGTAAGCCCCCTGCCGCCGGAGCTGCGCCGCAGCGACCCCCGCTTTGCGGAAAATCTGCGCCTGCTGGCCGGGCTGCCCGCCCTGCGCGCGGCCGTGGACGCGCCGCTTGCCCAGAAGGACTCCGGCGGCAAGGACGCGCCCTCGCCCAAAAGCGCGGCCAAGGCGCGGGATGCGGCCTGCGCCGCCTTTCTTGCCGCCGTGCTGGAGCTGCGCGCCGCAGCGGGCGCGGACGAAGCCAGGCTGCGCGCGCTCACCGGCCTGCCCCGCTCCGCGCTGGAAACGGGCCTGCAACTTCTGGCCGCGCGCGGCGCGGCCCTCTGCTTTGACAAAGAAGCCAGGGCCTGGATCGGCCGCCCGGCTTTCGACGCCCTCCTGGCCGCCTGCCTGGCCCGCGGCGCGGACCTGCACCGCAAGGAGCCCCTCAAGCCCGCCTTTACGCGCGGCGCGCTCTGCGCGGGCTGGAGCGCGCGCCTGGCCCCGCGCCTGGTGCAGCGGGTGCTGGAGCAGGCCCTCAGGCAGGGGGATCTGGTCGCCGAAGGCGACGGCCTGCGCCTGGCCGGGCACCAGGTGAGCCTGGCGGCGGACCAGGAAGGCCTGCGCGCGGCCCTGCTCAAGGCCCACGCCGCAGCGGGCCTTGCCCCGCCCAACCTCAAGGAGGTGCTGGAGGCGCTCGACGTGACCCCCAAGGCGGCCGCGCCCGTGCTGCGCCTGCTCTGCGAAAGCGGCGAACTGGTCAAGATCAAGGAAGGGCTCTGCTACCACGGCCCGGCCCTGACAGAAATCATGGAGCGCGTGCGGCAGTGGTTTGCCGACCACGACAACCTGGATGTGGCCGGGCTCAAAGAGCTCACCGGTCTTTCGCGCAAGTACCTCATTGCCCTGCTGGAATACATGGACAACGCCCGCATCACCGTGCGCGTGGGCGACCAGCGGCGCTACCGCGGGCGCTGAACCCTTTCGCCCCCGCAGGCGGTATATTTTTGTTTTCCGGGCGGGAAACTCCCCCCGCCCCCCTTGCCCAGCGGCGGGAAATGCGCATTATAAATACTGGTAATGCTCATTTGCTCATAACCATCAAACCCAAGGAGCGCACCGATGGCCGAAAAGATTCTTGTTGTGGGCGGCGTAGCCCTGGGGCCCAAGGCGGCCTGCCGTTGCAAACGGCTCATGCCCGACGCCCAGATCACCCTAGTGGACGAAAACGAGTTCATTTCCTACGGGGGCTGCGGCATTCCTTACTACGTTTCCGGAGAAATCCAGAATCTGGACGACCTGCGCTCCACCCCCTACCACACGGTGCGCGATCCGGCCTTTTTCCAGGCCATGAAGGGCATCGCCGTGCGCACCCGCACCCGCGCCCTGGCCATTGACCGCGCGGCCAAAACCCTGCTGGTCAAAGACCTGAACTCCGGCAAGGAAGAAAAACTGCCCTACGACACGCTGGTGCTGGCCACGGGCGCGAGCCCGCGCATGCCTCCGGTGGAAGGCAAGGATCTGAAGAACGTCCTTTCTCTCACCCGCCTGGAGGCCGCCGGGGCCATCCGCAGCGCCTGCCAGGAAGGCAAGGTGACCGAGGCCGTCATCGTGGGCGGCGGCTTTATCGGCCTGGAGGCCGCCGTGGCCCTGGCCGACATGTGGGGTGTCAAGGTCAGCGTGGTGGAAATGATGGATCAGATCCTGCCGGGCGTGCTTTCGCACTCCCTGGCCCTCATGGCCGCCCACGACTGCCGGAGCCACAAGGTGGAAGTCCACGTTGCCGAAAAAGTGCTCAAAATTGAGGGCGCGGACGGCGCAGTAAGCGCCGTGGTTACGGACAAGCGCCGCATCCCGGCGCAGATGGTCATCTTTGCCGCGGGCTTCACCCCCAACGGCAGCCTGGCCAAGGACGCCGGCCTGGACGTGGCCCCCTTCGGCGCCATTGTGGTGGACGAACACATGCGCACCTCCGACCCCGCCATCTACGCGGGCGGAGACTGCGTTTCCATCAAAAACCTCATCACCGGCAAGCCCGGCTATCTGCCCCTGGGCAGCATGGCCAACCGTCAGGGCCGCGTCATCGGCACCAATCTGGCCGGCGGCAACGCCGCCTTCCCCGGCTATGTGGGCTCCTGGGCCGTCAAACTTTTCGATATGGCCTTCTGCGGCGTGGGCCTTACCGTGGAACGCGCCCGCAAAGAAGGCTACGACGCCATGAGCGTGGCCGTGGAGCAGCTGGACCACGCCCACTTCTACCCTGAAAAATCCATGATGACCCTGGAGCTGACGGTGGACAAACCCACCCGTCGCGTGCTGGGTCTGCAAGGGGCCTGCGCCGACCCCGATTCCCTCAAGGCCCGCATCGACGCCGTGGCCGCGGCCCTGCAGTACAGCAAGCCCACGGTGGACGACATCTCCAACCTGGAAGTGGCCTATGCCCCGCCCTTCGCCTCCGCCATGGACGTGGTCAACGTGGTGGGCAACGTGGCGGATAACGCCCTGGACGGGCGCTTCACCCCCATCACCGCCGACGCCTTCATGGACCTCTGGAAAAACCGGGAACAGAACCACGTCTTCTTCATCGACGCCCGTCCGGCGGCCGCCGGCCGCGCCATGCAGGAAAAGCACCCCGACTGGCACGCCATCCCCCTGGAGGAAATCGCCGCCCGCGCCCATGAGGTGCCCAAGGACCGCCCCGTGGCCATCATCTGCAACACGGGGCTGCGCGCCTACGACAGCCTCCTTATCCTCGCCCGCAACGGCGTGAAGGACTTGGTCAACGCCTCCGGCGGCATGCAGTCCGTCAACAAAATGGGGCTGCAGGTGTAGCACACGGCTTGCGCTGGGGGTGGGGGGGCGCCCCCTGCCCCCCTGCCCGCCTCTGCGGCAAATGCGCTGCGCGGCGGGGGCGGGCCGTATCTCAGGGCATAGGCTTATTTGCCCTGCGGGCAGAGCGGCTTTTTTGTGCAGGGGGTCAAGGGCGGGGCTGCGCCCCTCTGGAAGGAGAG
>NZ_FNBX01000027.1 GCF_900102485.1 Desulfovibrio legallii
CATGCTCGGGGCAGTCCACTCGGGGAATCCGAGCATGCAGGAACGTCTTGAACTGGCACGTGTCCAGATGGCGCCAGACACGAGGCTCGGCATGGTCGCGGCAAGCCAGCTCTCGACCACAAGTAGGGCAAAACCAGCGAACACCAGGACCATGCTCCACGCGGATGTCTACCCGACCTTCCGCCGTGTCCAGTTCAACAGCCTCAACAAACCAGGGCTCGGTCAGCCCGAGAATCCGAAAATATAGGTCCGTATCCTTCATTGGTGCCCTCCGGGAAGGACATTAGCAGATCAGCTACCCACGGAAAACCCGGAAGAGCCATAGAGAAAGGCGCGCAGGCCGTTTTGCGCGGTGGCGGCGCTGGCGGGATCCGCCCTGAGCCATTCCATCAGCTCGTTACCCCAGCTTGCAGGGATATCGCGCAGCTCAAAGGAGGCGTTGACAGATGCGGTATAGCGGCGTTCCGCCCAGGCCGCATCCGGCTTTGCCGCCGCATTGTCCTGGACGGTGACGCCGAAAGGCTGTCGCACGTCGTCCAGGTACCCGGCAGCCGGCACGCATACGGGGCGCAGGGCCATGCTCAGGCCGCCCGGCATGGGCAGAAGAATGTCGCCCGCCGTCGGCCTGGGGTTGGAAACCTGCAGCGCGTCCGGCAGGTCGCTTTTGCCGGTCAGTTGCAGGGCAAGGCTTTCGCCGGGCAGGCACAGGCGTAGGCCCGCGCCGATAAGCAGAAGGACTAAGGCAAAGATCCGGGTGCGGGCAGCGTCACACGTCACGGCGCAGCACCTCTGCGGGCTGAAGTGAGAGCAATTGCCGGCAGGCTGCCCCGCCACAAAGGCAGGCCAGAACAAGAGCGCCGCCATAGAGTAGGCAGACGTGCGCCCCAGGCAGGACGCAGGCCCGCTCTCCTGCCTCCAGCCAGGGCGCGGCGGCCAGGTTGAGCAGCGCGGCGGCGGCGAAATAGAACGCCAGGGAACAGGAAGCCGCCAGCAGGGCAATGAAGGTCATCTGGAGCAAGGGCAGGGCCAGCAGCTCGCGGCGCGTAAGCCCCAGAAGCGCGCCCTGGGCAAAGAAAAGGGCCTTGCGGCGGACATTGGCCACGGCAAGGCTTGCCAGAGAAAAAGCCATGCCCGCCAGCGTAACGCCGCCCACCAGCAGCGCGGTCAGGGTCAGCGCCTGCCGGAGGTTCTGGAGGGTCTCCACTTCGCGGGCGCTGGTATAGGCATCTATGCCCCTGCGCTTCAGGGCGTCGCGGATGGGAATGACGGCTTCCAGGCTGTCCACATACATGCGAAAACCGGCAAAGCTGCGGGGGGCGGGCGTAGGGGGCTTTCCAGCCCAGCCGCGCTCCGGGACGGCAAGCCCGTCCCGGTACTGTTCCATGGCCAGCAGCAGGGCCAGGGGCAGGTAGACACGCTTTTTCCAGTCAGCGGCGTCGGGCAGGATGGCGTGTACGCGCGTGGTGAGCGCTACGCTTTGCGGGCGGCCTTCCAGGCGGCGGGTGACGTGCAGGGTCAGGGGGGAGCCCGGCGCAACGCCGGGCAGAGCGCGCGCCAGTTCCCTGGTGATGACGGCGTCCTCCCCCGTTGGAACGGAGGCGTAGCGCGCCAGCAGGGGGTCGCCCTGGGCGGTGGGGAGTACATCTGCTGTAACCGGGGGGCGGCCCTGGCGCGCAATGAGCACGCTGCTCGCCAGAGTGCGGGTAAGGGGCACGATAAAGGCCACGGAGGGCAGCGTGCCCAGGGCGGCGATGTCCGCTTCCGTATAGCGCTGACTGCTGTAAGGGTTGACGGACAAGACCGCGGGGTTGTCGAGCAAGCGTTGCGCGAGTGCGGTTATGACGCCCGTACGCAGTCCGCCAAGGAGGAGGAGCGGCGTGAGGGCGGCGGCAAAAGCCAGAATTGCACACAGCGACAAGGCGCGCTCGTGCCGGAAATCCTGCCAGGCGATGCGGCTCAAAAGGGCGAACTGCTTGCCCTTGGGGGGCGGCGGGCAGGCGGCGTTTGTTTGCTGCCTTGTTGCGGGCCTTGGCGCGGGTGCGGTCTGCGGCGCGGCGGCGGTTTCCATATGCGGGGGCAGAGAAAGCCGGTAGCGGATTGCGGCAGGGGCGGCATCAGGCAGCGCCCGCACGGCAAGGGCGGGAATTTTTGTGGCGGCAAGCAGGGCGTGGTCGTGGCTGACCACCAGCAGGGCCGCCCCGGACCTGCGCGCGCCTTGCAGCAGCAGCGTCATGGTGGTCAGGGCGGTTTCGGGGTCCAGGGCCGAGGTGGGTTCATCGGCCAGGAGCAGCCGTGGCTGGTGGGCCAAAGCTCTGGCCACGGCCGTGCGCTGGCGTTCGCCATAGGAGAGCGCTTCGGGCAGGCTTTGGGCCACATGCTGCAGGCCAAGAAATTCCAGCAGCTCGTCCACCCGGCGGGTAAGCGCGGCAGGGTTTTCCTGTCCTGTAAGGTGCAGCGGCAGGGCGATATTGTCCCGGACCGTCAGGAAAGGATACAGCCCCCCGGCCTGGTGGACAAAACCCAGATGCCTGCGCCGTATGGCGGCCAGTTGCTGCGGTGCGCGCGCCCAGACGGCGGCCAGATCGCAGGTGCGGCTCCCATTGCGCAGCAAAAAGCGCGCAGCCGTCGTGGGGCGCGTCAGCAGGGCCAGCATTTCCAGAAGTGTGCTTTTGCCGCAGCCGCTGGGCCCGGTTATGCCTATGGCCTCGCCCGGCGCGAGTTCCAGGCGCGTGATATCCACGCAGAAAACCGGCTGCCTGGCCGTATGGCACTTGCAAAGGTCGTGGATTTCCAGCAGCGGGAGCGCCATGCAACAACCCTTGATGCTTAGGGCAAGGAAGTCAGGGGGACGCGGTAGAGGGCCTCAGCCGGGTCGGCTATGCCGAACGATGCCCAATTGTCGGCATCATTATGATATTCCGCATACAGGCGCAGTTTGGCTTCCAGAGCATAGATGAGTTCGTCCTGTTCACGCGCGCTCATGGCCAGCCACCGTTCTTCAGTAAGGTGCATCACCTGGCTTTTGTACGGCAGGCCTGCCAGGAATTCCGGCAGCAGCCCTTGAGCGCAGAGGTTTTCCCCTGCCGCGCGCTGCAGGCGTTCTGGGTCGCACAGGGTTTGGGACGAAAGTGAAATGACGCGCTGGAAAAGGTCTTTGCTGTCGGTCAGGCGTGAAGCGCGGGCGGCGTCGACCAGCAGGCCGATCTGCCTGGCCAGGGTATTGAGCTGACTTTTGTTGAGCAGCACGGCCGCCACGAGCGCATCGGTGGACTTGCCCTGCACAAGGCTGCCCAGGTCTTTGTCCGCCACCCAGGCCTCCATAAGCTGCGGGGCGGTGGTTTTGCGGCGTTCGCCGGCAAATTCCAGATAGGCGGCATAGCCCAGCGCCTCGCCGATATAGGAGGCCATAGCCTCCGGGTCGGGGGCGGCTGCCGCGGCCTGGGGCACGGCGGGCGGCGGCCCTGGTTTGGCGATGGCCGCGCCTTTGGCGGCCTTGGCCACGATCTGCTGCAGCACGTCGACGAGCTTGGCGGCTATCCGGCCGAACTGGCGGCTGGCGGCTTGCGGATCGTTGACGGGCAGGGCGATATAAGCGCTTTTGACGTTGCCGTCCCGCACGGCCGTGAGCTGTTGGTACTGCCGTACCGTGCCCGCAAGATTGTGCTGCTTGCCCGCAGCGGTCTGCAGATGGATGACCACTAGGCGGATGCCCTTCTGCGCCAGCAGATCCCCCATTTCTTTTTCGGTCATCCCCGTGCTTGAGAAGGGATCGTCATTGCGGATGGCGCCGGCGTCCGTGACCATCACCGCCATTTTGACGGCGTAGGGCGACCAGTCCAGACTGTCGATGGCCGCCTTGATGCCCGCAAAAGCATCTTCGTTAAAGGCGTGGGTGGAAACGGAGGCTTCTTCCATGCGCTGCACACGTTCCTCGGCCGTCGTGCGGGCCTTGACCTGCGCAAAGGGCGAAATCACGGAGGATACGTATTCCAGTTTTGCGTTGTGCTTTGTGCTGTTGCGGTAGGCCACCACGGCCAGCCCCACGTCGTCCGCAATGGGGCTTTGCTGCAGGGCGTTATAGGTGCTGTGGATAAAGTTTTTTGTCTGCTCGATATACGGCCCCATGGAAATGGTGGTATCCACAATAAAGGCTATGCCCGCCGCAAAGCGGCGCGGTTGCGGGGCTGGCGCGGGAGCGGCCGCCACGGTTGTGGGGGCCGCTGGCACCCCCCCCGGATCTACCACGCCGATTTTGAGCAGCCGCAGATTGTGTTGCTCGTATTCGTCCGAATAGTCGAAAACGGGCATCAGGTAGAACTGCTTGCGCGGGACGGAGGTTTCCCGTGGTTCTACGGCCAGCAGGGGGCCTTCCGGGGCGGCGGGGGCCTGAAGGAGCGCGTCTAGCGCGGGGCGCATGTTTTGGGAGCGGACCAAGGCGTTAAGGGCCTCGAAGCGGCGGAAAAACAGGACAGGATCCCGGCTGATGCGCTCGGCGAACATGAGCGTGAGGGCCTTGTTCCAGGGGGAGCAGGCGTTGGCCCTGATCCAGCGTGTGCGCATTGCCGTCGCGCCCGGGGCCACCTCCAGCCAGTCTTCGCCCAGGAGATGGCGACGGCCGTAAACATAAAGGGGGGTAAAACTGCGCAGGGCTTCCGTTGCCGCTTCGCCTGGGGCGGCGGCCGTTTTGGCGCCGGGGTGGCTGATGACGCGTTGGTACAGGGTCTGCTTGCCTTCCTGCAGCAGGGGCGTGCGTAACGCAGCGGCTGCTGCGGCAGGCGGCAGAATGCCCAGGGCGGCGAAGAGAAGAAAGACCAGAACCGCAAGCGGCGTCAGAGGCAAGGGAGCGCATCGGCGTGTGGGCATGGGAATTTCTCCGCGCTACAGCAGGTCTTCAAGAGGTTTGGCTACGTCTGGCCTGGCCGGGCGCGCGGTGGGCGCGGCAGCGGCTCCGTTGGCTGCGGGGGCGGCCGGTGCGGAGCGGGGCGTTTCGGCCGGGAAAGACCTGGGCAGAGAGGGCGCGGCGGCCGTGGGGCGGGCGCCGCCCTTGTACGCCCCGTAGGCCGCCCAGGCGGCGGAAGCGACGCCGCGGTCAAGCAGACGGTGCATTTCCAGAGCTTTGAACATTTCAAAATTGGGATAGCTGCGGTTTTTTACCCCGAACTTGTCCGCAAAGCGGTCCAGGGCTGCCCTGGTGGGCGCGTCCAGCTGTCCGGTCACCAGCACGGCGCTGTCGCCGCAGGCAATGCACTGCGATTGCATGAACGGAATGAGCAGGGGGCCGATTTCGGCGTATTGACGCCGCCATTCCGACAACACCAGATTGTCCGGCGCAAAAATGTTTTGCGTTGCGCCTACGCGCCAGTAAGGGACGTTAAGCGCCCTGCCGATGATCTGCACTACGCTGAACTCCGTCATCATCTGCAAGGCAAGGTGGCGGCCGTGCATGGCCGTGGCTTCAGAGCCGAAACCCAGCCCGTTGCCGAAAATGGCGAAACCGAAATCCATGCCGTTTTTGGCGTACTGGACTTCCATGCTGGCGCCGAATTTGCCCGGCAGGGCAATGCCGTTGGGGTTGAAGACGCTGAACGAAACGCTCAGGCGGGAAAGCCGGGAAGCCGTTTCCGCCGAGGCGTTGATATCCGTGCGTGAGAGGCCGGAACCAAAGTTGGCCATGGCGCGCGCCTTGTCGGACTGCGACTCCAGGTTCCGGTCAAACTGGGAAATGCGGCCGGTAATGGTAAAATCCACCGCCGGGCGCTGGGCCGGCTTGACAGCCAGGCCCTGGAGTTTGCTGGTCTGTAGTTTGAGCAGCTCGGCCTGAATCTGGACGATGTCCGTCTGGTCATACTGCTCCACATAGCGCACCTTATGATACACCTGGGCCACGGCGTCACGGACAAGGGCCGTGATATCCAGCGGGATTTCGCCGGTTTGGGAGAGGCCCGTGGCGTCTATGATGGGTTTTACATAAAAAAAAGTGTCCGGGTAGTCCGGCGGAAGGTAAACTTCAAGCACGGTATTGAGATCGGCCAGTGCTCCAGAATAGCTGGTATGTACCGGGGTATCGGCCCTCATGGGAGGCAGTTGCGGTACAGTGGCTTTACAGCCAGAGAGTGCGCAAAGGGCGGCTGTGCAGACCATTGCCAAAAACAATCCGTGATAAATAGTCGTTCTGGTCATTTTAAAACTTTTTTTTCTGTTGTATGATGACGGTGGAGTTGTTGATGTCCGTCTGATTTATGACCGGGCCAACATTGGCGTTTTTGTCGATGACAACATTGCCGAGACCGTCTGCGCGGACTGCCCCATCGGCATAACTTCCAGGGCCGTCAATCACGACGCCGTCGCTGTAGCCGTTTTTGATGCGGTGGGCCATGTTGTTGCCCCAGGCATCGTATACGCCCATGACATTGGCGTCGGCAGGCTTGCTCATGTCTTTATTGTAGTCGGCAAAAATGTCTTCTTCCGCCGCGACAGGTTGCGCTGCAAGAATTTTAAAAATTATTGCTATATATAATAGAATGTGTTTCACTGTTTTTTCTCTGCGTTGTCTGTCGTCTTATCAGGGGTTTTGATGACGGTAGTCTTGCCGTCATGGATGATAATGACATTGTTAAGACTTGTTTTTCTTTTTATATTATTGCTTGAACCGTTGCTTTTGACTTCTCCGATGGATATAGTATCACTATTTACTTTAATGTCAGAATTGTTTTGTATTTTTGACGAGTCTATAGTTTCGCCGTTTTCGGTTTTTATTTTTACATTTCCATCAGAGACAACTATTTCAGAGGGCTGTGCATTTGTTGTAGCGCAGGCTGAAACTGCCGCATAAAAGATCAGTGCATATGCTATGGTGCAAAGAGTGCGCATCGCAGCCCCCTGAAAAGGATCCCACCAGATTGCAGTGAAAGCTGATGGGATCCCCTGAAGTTACTTGTTGGTCACGTTGCCGATATTGGTCTTGCCGCCGTCGTTGGCGATCACGGCAGAATTTTTGAGTGTGGTCACATTGACCACGTCGCTTTGTTTGCCGCCTTCGTTGGTGACATTGCCGATATTCGCTTCCGAGTTTTTCCCGCTGGCGATGACGGCGGCGTTTTTAACCGTGGTCACATTGACGACCTTGCTTTGTTCGCCCCCTTTGCTGCCGCCCCCCTGGCTGGCGTTGTGCGCTGCGCCGGCGGCGAAGGCTGGTGCAGTGTAGAGCAGGGCCGCCATCATCAGAACAAGTATGCGCTTCATAAAAAACCTCCAGTTTCCACAGACACAGGCCTTGTCGTGTGAAGTTGTATAGGTTTGACGGGGCCGCGGAGCGTTGGGAGGCGCGGCGTCGCAGCCCCGTCATGGCCTCAGAATCGTTGCTGCTGCGGTACAGGCGCTGCCGGAGGCGTGTTCGCGGCCTTGGGCGGCGTCATGTTGCGGCGTACATTGCCCTGGTAGACAATGCGGGGGTTGCTGCCGGAAGGCCCGGCCTGGCCGGGCCCGGCATTGCTCCAGGTCCAGGCGTGGCCTTCAAGGGTGTCCAGAATAAAAACATAGCCCCCGGCGGCCAGGGGAATGGCCTTATACCGCTCGTTGTCGGCGGCGGCGGCGGTGGAAAAAAGGAAGAGCCCGCAGGTGCAAAAAAGGCAAGCCACTAGCCAGAGACTTGCCTTGTTGTTGCCCTTTGGGCAGCTGCTGTGTGAAAAACAGGCAAACAAAGGCCTGAACCCCAAGGTGGGCTCTCGCCCCGCTGGGTGCATGGATTTCTCCAATATACTTATTTGTTAAGTACTGAATGTCGTTTTTTATAGTGTAGCCTGTTGGCAAAAAATGTCAATACATATATTTAGTTATACATATTTTTTAAAATATATTTAATTCCAGTGTATTAAAGTAGGTCTTGAAGTTGTTACAATACTTTTTAGGCTTGCTGTGGTGTTGCGCTTCAGGCACGTTTTGCCTGGCTGCTCAGGCTGTTAGGCGTTTGTTCCGGGCCTGAAGTGCAATTTTTTGGGGAAATCTCCGGTGCAAGGTCTAGCTTCCTCATTTCCATTGCCATAAAGTGGCGGCTGGACAAACTCCCCAGAAACACGAGGGCAACAATGAAGCGGATACTGATCTATGACACGACGTTGCGCGACGGCAATCAGGCCGAAGACGTCAATTTCTCCCTTGAGGACAAAATCAAAATCGCCTTGAAACTTGATGCCTTCGCCATTCCGTATATTGAGGGCGGCTGGCCGGGCGCGAGCCCCGTGGACACCGCTTTTTTTCATGAAATCGCCGCACATGAGCTGAAAAACGCCGTTGTTGTCGCCTTTGGCTCCACGCACCACCCTCGCGCGACGGCGGAGAGCGACAAGAATCTCAAAGCCCTGCTGGCGGCCAAAACCAAGGCCATTGCCCTGGTGGGCAAAAGCAGCGAAGTGCACGCCAGGGAGGCCCTGCACATTACCAAGGAGCGCAACCTGGAAATAGCGGCCGATTCCGTGGCCTACCTCAAGCAGCAGGGCAAGGAAGTTTTTTTTGATGCCGAGCATTTTTTTGACGGCATGGCGGGCAACCCCGAATACAGCCTTGCGGTGCTGCAGCGGGCTTTTGCGGCGGGCGCGGATTATCTGGTGCTCTGCGATACCAACGGCGGGGCCCTGCCTTCGGACATCGCCGCCATGGTCGGCCGGGTGCGCGAAGTGCTGCCGGAAGCCCGGCTCGGCGTGCACACCCATAACGATTGCGGCATGGCCGTGGCCACGTCCCTTGCGGCGGTGGAGGCCGGCTGCTGTATGGTTCAGGGGACCATCAACGGCGTGGGCGAGCGCACCGGCAATGCGGATCTGGTCTCGCTCATCCCCATCCTTGAGCTGAAGTGCAAGGGGGCGTACCGTTGCCTGCCGGAAGGCAGGCTTTCCATGCTGCGTTCCGTCTCCAACTATGTGGCGGAGATCGCCAACCTGCAGCCTTTTGCCCGCCAGCCCTTTGTGGGGCGCTCGGCCTTTGCCCACAAGGGCGGCGTGCACGTTAGCGCCGTCAACTGCAAGTCTTCCCTCTATGAGCACATCAATCCGGAAGCCGTGGGCAACGAGCAGCGCATTCTGCTTACCGAGCTGGCCGGGCGCAGCAATATCGTTTCCCTGGCCCGCCGCTTCGGCTTCCACCTGGATAAGGACGAACCGGTAGTTGTGGGCCTGCTGGCGGAGCTGAAGGAAAAGTCTGCCATGGGCTATGATTACGCCGCGGCTGAGGCCTCAGTGGAGCTTTTGATTCTGCGCAAGCTGGGGCGGCGCGGGGTGCGCGACTTTTTTAAGCTCATTCAGTTCCGGGTGCTGGAATCCAAGCGCGACGCCGACGGCGTGCCCCTTTCTGAGGCTACGGTCTACCTGGAAGTGGAGGGCGCGCTGGAGCACACCGCCGCCTATGGCGAGGGGCCGGTCAATGCCCTGGACAAGGCCCTGCGCAAGGCTTTGTCCGGCTTCTACCCGCGGCTGAAGGAAATGCGTCTGGTGGACTTCAAGGTGCGCGTGCTGGCCGATGGCGACCACAGAGGCACGGAATCTCTGGTGCGGGTGTTGATCGAATCCGCAGATCAGAACAACAAATGGGTCACGGTGGGGGTTTCCTACAATATTATAGAGGCGAGCTGGCAGGCCCTGATCGATTCCATCACCTACAAGCTGTATAAGGATGAGAACGAAATGCGGGCCGCGCAGCAGGGCGACTGAGCTCCGCCGGGCCCCTTGGACAGCCCGTCGTGAGGGCCGCCTGCGCGGGCGCATAGTCTTACCGGGGCGTTGCCGGGGCCCGCGCCGTTTTGTCCGGCCGGGCGTTTCCGAGGCTGCGGGCCGCCCCGGTGGAACTGCCGTTCCATTTAGCGCAGATTAACCTTGAGAATATGCATTCTCAACGGTTACGACACGCTTGTTTCGGCGCTTAACAGCGCGAATAAATTGCGCTTACGCCTCCACAGCGGGCGTCTGCTCACGCAGCCGCCAGGGCATTGCAACGTTGAAATGCTCCAGGCGGGCGGGCGGCCTTCGCGCGGCCCGCAGTGGAGAAGCGGCCGGGGCAGGGAGAAAAACGGGACAAAAAAAAGGCCATGATTACTCACGGCCTTCGTGCTTTTTTGCGTGCGGCTGGGCTTACCAGCGGCGGGCGGCGGGCTTTTTGGGCTCGGCCTTGTTGATGCGCAGGGCGCGGCCTTCAAATTCCTTGCCGTCCAGGGCGGTAATGGCCTCGGCGGCGTCGGCGTCGGCCATTTCCACGAAGCCGAAGCCGCGGGCGCGGCCGGTATCGCGGTCCGTGACAAGCTTCACGGAAAGCACTTCGCCGAAGGGCTGGAACAGCGCCTCAACGCCGTCCTGGGTGGCGGACCAAGGCAGATTGCCGACATAAATGGAAGTAGCCATATGAGACTCCAAAGGGTTTCGGGAGGTAGACTTTCCGCTTGAAGCCTTACCCATGTAAAGTCTCTGGCAAAAAAAGTACTATACCCAGTCAGTGATGAAGGCACCATAGGGTGTGCCCCGTACAAAGTCAACAAGTATCAGCGACGTTTCAAAAATAAATATGAACTTTTTTCCATGAAATAAATCTTGATTTATTTCAGCTGGATGCGAGGGTGTATTGATACGCGCCGTCGTCACGCTTGGGCGTCGTTCCAGCGCGCATCGCCGTCCGGGGCTGCAAAGTGGGATCCGCCCCGGACGGTTCCGTTGCAGGGCTTTACTTTAAAGCGGCCGCTCCGGCTTTGGCCACGGCTGTGTCCTCAGCCACGCTGCCGCCGCTTACGCCCACGGCGCCGACGATGACGCCCTTGCGCAGCAGAAGCTCACCGCCGCCGAAGATGACCAGCCCGTTGTTGGTGGCCTCAATGCCAAAGAGCTCTTTGCCCGGCTGCGCCGCCGCGCCCAGCTGGGCGGTGGACATATTGAAGTAGCGGGCCGTCAGGGCTTTCTTTTGGGCGATGTCTATGCTGCCCAGAAACGCTCCGTCTTCACGGGCAAAGGCCTTGAGGTTGCCCCCGGCGTCCACCACGGCGATGTTCATGGGGATGCCCTGGGCCACAGACTTTGCCAGTGCGGCGTTGACCACCGTCTGGGCCTCGGCCAGGGTCAGGTCGTCGGGCAGCTGTTTGACGGGCGAAGCCGCAAAAGCGTTGCAGCCGAGCAGCAGCATAACGACAATAAACGAAAGTGTGCGACGCATGGTGGCCCTCCTTGGTTTCGTGTTTCTGGACCAGGCGCGGCGCGGCGCAGCCGGGCCGCAGGCAACATGTACGCTTTTTGTACCTAGCGTGACCATATCCGGTTGCGTGAAGAAATCCAAGGCCCCTGCGGCGCGCGGTGGGCGGCCGGTTTTGCGGCCTGGCCCGGAATATTTCAGGGCGCATGTTCCGCGGTCAGTGCGTCCAGTCCATCAGGGGGAGGCCGTTGAGCGCCTTTTCGATGGCGGCCTTCATGGCTTCGTGATGGGGGCAGGGCATGCCGATAGGCGTGCCCTTGCGGATACAGGAGGCCAGAAAAACCGCTTCCGCCCCTCTGTCCGCCAGCATTTTTGCGCGGGATACGGCCCGCTTGCCGGGGCAGCCGCCGCAACTGACAAATCCGATGATGGCGCAGGGGCCAAAGGGCTCAAAGGCGAGCTTGCCCGCGGCGGCGGCTTTGAAATCCGTGGTTCCGGGGCACATGTCTTCGGTCTGCTGGCAGCGGATAATGCCGATTTTTTTCATCTGGTCCTCCTTTATTCCTTAGAGCAGAGCTGCTGCGCGCGTGCGACGACAGCCGTTGGCGCAGCGTAGCCCCTGGCAGGATTTGTGTAAATCGTGCCTGCGTGCGGCTGCGCCGGGGCAGCCGCACGGGGGCCGCACCAAAAGACGACGCAAAAAAGCCTCCCCCGGCATTCCAGCATGCCGGGGGAGGCGCAGGGTGGCTCTGGGCGGGAGAATCCGCCTCAGGCGTCGATTTTGCCTGCGCGGGCGGCGTTGAGCACGGCCATAAGGGCCACGCCCACGTCGGCGAACACGGCCTCCCACAGTCCGGAAAGACCCACGATGCCCAGAGCCATGAACAAACTTTTGATGCCCAAGGCCATGACGATGTTCTGCCAGACAATGGTGCGGGTGCGGCGGGCAATGCGCAGCAGCTCCGGCAGGCGGGCGGGATTGTCGTCCAGAATGACCACGTCGGCGGTTTCAATGGCCGCTTCCGCGCCCAGGCCGCCCATGGCCACGCCCACTCCCGCCGTGGCCAGCACGGGGGCGTCGTTGATGCCGTCGCCCACAAACAGGGTGTGCTTCACGGGGCCCAGTTCCTCCAGGGCGCTGGCCTTGGTCTCGGGCAGCAGCCCGGCCTTGAGCACGTCCAGCCTGAGGCGGGCGGCCACGGGGCGGGCCTGCTCTTCCCGGTCGCCGGTGAGCATGGCCATGGTGCGCACGCCCAGGCGGCGCAGCGCTTCCACCGCCTCGGCGGCCTGGGGTTTGAGTCGGTCAGAGACCACCAGCGCGCCCAGCAGCTGCCCGTTGCGGGCCACCTGCACCACGCTGCCGGGCATATCCACTGGTTGCGGGGCGATGCCGTGCCCTTGCAGCAGAGCGGCATTGCCCGCCAGCAGCGTATCGCCGTCGGCTGTGGCGGCCTGCACGCCCTTGCCGGGCACTTCCGTCATGTCCGCCACAGCGGCCTCGTCCGGGGCCTGATCCGCCGCCTGCGCCGCCCGCAGCACGGAGCGCGCGATGGGGTGGTTGGAACGGCTTTCGGCCAGGGCCGCCGCAGCCAGCAGATCTTTGGCGTCCACGCCCGGCGCGGGCAGCACGGCATTGACCTCAAACACGCCTTCGGTGAGCGTGCCGGTTTTGTCCAGCGCGGCCACGCGGATGTCCCGCAGGTTGTCCAGCACTGCGCCGCCCTTGATCAGGATGCCCCGCCGGGAAGCGGCCCCGATGCCGCCGAAGTAGCCGAGTGGAATGGAAATAAGCAAGGCGCAGGGGCAGGAGATGACCAGCAGGACCAGGGCGCGGTAAATCCACTGGGAGAACGAGCCAAGCCCCGTCAGGGGTGGCACTACGGCCACCAGCAAGGCCAGGCCTGTGACGGCGGGGGTGTACCAGCGGGCCATGCGGGTGATGAAGCGCTCCGTAGGGGCTTTGCGGGCCACGGCGTTCTCTACCATTTCCAAAATGCGGGCGATGGAGGATTCCGCAAAGGGCGCAGTCACTTCCACCCGCAGCGCGCCGTTGAGGTTGATGGTGCCTGCCAGCACCCGCCCGCCGGGGCTGACCTGTTGCGGCACGGATTCGCCCGTGAGCGGGGAGGCGTCCACCTGCGAGCGACCTTCCAGCACCTGGCCGTCCAGAGGAATTTTTTCGCCGGGCCGCACCAGAATGCGGCTGCCGGGCCCCAGGGCGTCCGGCGCCACATCCCGTGTGGCGCCGCCGTCCAGCAGCTCGTGGGCCACACTGGGGCGGGCCGCCAGCAGGGCCTGCACCGAGCGGCGGGAACGCCCGGCGGCGCGCTCCTGCACAAATTCGCCCACCCTGTAAAAGAGCATAACGCCCACGGCCTCCGGCAGCTGCCCCAGGGCGATGGCGGCTATGGTTGCGCCGCCCATCAAAGTGAATTCGTTAAAGAAGTCTTTGTTCAGAATGCTGCGCAGGCCGTCCTGCAGGACGGCATAACCGCACAGCGCGTAAGGCAGCGCGTAGCACAGGCCCAGCACCAGCCAGCGCGGCAGCACGGCGCTCAGCCGGTCGTCGGCCAGCATGCCTACGGCAAAAAGCAGGGCGGAGATCCCCATAAGCAGCAGTTCGCGCCGCTCGTGCGCGGCATCGCCGTGCCCGCCGTGGTCATGGCCGCAGGCGCAGGTGGCGCAGCCGCAGTCGGGCGCGCCCAGAACCTCTTCGTCGGGGTGCGCGTGGCCGTGGTTATGCGCGTGGTGGTGGTC
Organism: Desulfovibrio legallii; assembly: GCF_900102485.1. Taxonomy (NCBI): domain Bacteria; kingdom Pseudomonadati; phylum Thermodesulfobacteriota; class Desulfovibrionia; order Desulfovibrionales; family Desulfovibrionaceae; genus Desulfovibrio; species Desulfovibrio legallii. The sequence goes on from NZ_FNBX01000027.1 coordinate 13,918, forward strand.
ATGGTCGTGGCCGCAGGCGCAGGCCGGATCGGCCGAGGCGTGGCTGTGGCCCGGCAAGGGGCCTTGGGGGCAGGCTGCGCCGGGGGCGCGGGGAGTGACGGCGGTGATTTCGCTCATGATGCGTCTCCCAAGGAGGAAGATTGGGGTGTGGCAGCCGCGGCGGGCTGGTCGGCGGCGTCTTCGCTGTCGTCAGCTTCGTCGGCAGGAATGCGGATGTGCTTTTGCTTCAGAAATTCGTGGATGTTGGCGTTGTGCGAAATGCCCGGCAGGGCGGCAATGTCTTGCAGAATCTGTGGGCAGCGGGCCAACTCGCGTTCCGTAAGGTCCAGAAGATCCTTAACGACGGGCGGCGGGTCTGCCGGCAGGCGATAGTAGACCCAGCGCCCCTTTTTCAGGCTTTCGATCAGCCGCGCCTGGCGCAACAAAAACAGATGCTTGGAGGTGGTGGAGGCCGCCAGGCCGAGAAGGGTGGTGATCTCGCAGACGCAGAGGGGGCGTTGGCGCAGGGCCATAAGGATGCGCAGCCGGTTTTCGTCGCCCAGTGCGCGGATCGCAGTGATATAGTTGAGCATCATGGGGCCTCCGGACCGTGCCGTCAGAGGGGGTGGCGGCAGTGAATGTCCTTTTCAATTCGTTCTTGAGCGAAATGTAAGAGGCGTTTGGGGCGTTGTCAAGTATATTTCGTCAACTGTCGAAATATTTGCGCTGGGGCTGGCGAGTCTGGCGCCAGACGGGCATTTGGGGCGTAAGGGAAACTTTTTGGCGAAAGTATGTTGACAAAGAGGGGGCGTGCGGCTACATTCCGGTTTCGCGACGAGGAACGGTTTTTGGCAACGCAGGGCGGAAAGAAATTTCGCCGGGAACGAAAAAAGCAGTTGACTCTGGAAGCGAAAGGGAGCATAAACGCTCCTCGCGCCGACCGAAAACGGAAGGCGGGGCCGGAAGGCCAAGTGGTTCATTGACAAGTGAATAGCGAGTGGGAAGGAAATCTTTGAGATTCCGATTTTTGCCCATTGGGCAAGAATCTTGTACAGAATTTGAACTGGAGAGTTTGATTCTGGCTCAGATTGAACGCTGGCGGCGTGCTTAACACATGCAAGTCG
>NZ_FNBX01000028.1 GCF_900102485.1 Desulfovibrio legallii
CTACGGAACGGAAGCGGTTACCGGCGGCGACGGCACGGACACCCTGAAGCTGGCTTCCAGCGTCACCGGCAACGTTACCCTTGGTACGAGCATTACCAACATCGAAACGGTGGACCTCAGCGCCATCACTGACACCGTGACTGGGGTGAACCTCACGGGCTTCACCTCCGCCACCACCTATGACCTGGGCGACACCTTTGCGGGCGCTGCCACGGTCACCGGCGGCGCTGGCAACGACACCTTTACCGTGGGCACGTTGTCTGAAGACGGCACGGTTTCCCTGGCCGGCGGCGACGGCAACGACACCTTCACCGTGGGCGCTGTGACCGACGCTCTGACCATCAACGGCGGCGCTGGCACGAACACCCTGGAGCTGGCTTCCAGCGTCACCGGCAACGTTACCCTTGGTACGAGCATTACCAACATCGAAACGGTGGACCTTAGCGCCACTACTGGGGTGAACCTCACGGGCTTCACCTCCTCCGCCACCACCTATGACCTGGGCGACACCTTTGCGGGCGTTGCCACGGTCACCGGCGGTTCGGCGGCCGACACCTTCGAGGTGAAGACCACCGACACAGGTGCCGTCAGCCTCAATGGCGACGGCGGCGGCGATACTTACAAGCTCCAGGTCAACGGCTACAACAAGGTGACCATCACCGGCACGGCGGGCAGCAAGGATACCGTTGACTTCTTCGGTGTGACTGCGACTACGGCAGATCTCACCAATGTAAACGGCTCTGGCGTGTACGCCAGTACGGATAGCAGTGGTAATTTGCTGCTGTCGTTTGATAGCGCTGGATCAAGTTTTCTGGCGTTTGCGTCGGTCTCAGGTAATGATGATGAAGACACCATGAACTTCAAGAACGCTGATGGTAGCGTGCAACTTGCTGGTGTTGACTTGAAGGATGTTGCTGACTTGACCTTGCAGAACGGTACATGGACTCAGCTGAAGTTCACCGTTACCGGGGGCACCACCACCTACTCCGGCGTCACCGCCGCCTAACCCCTAACCCCAAACCATAAATCACAAATCAGGGCGTCCGCATCCACCAGGGTGCGGACGCCCTTTTGCGCCCGCGGTTTGCCCCGCCGCCCGCGGTTTTGCCCCGCACCCCGCCGCCTGTACCCTGACCGAGGGCTTGTTTGCCCTGTGGGCACGGTGCGGCGTGCGCAGCAGCTCGGCACCGCACACGCAATTGGGTAAGGTCAGGTTTGCCCTGCGGGCATGGTGTGGCGTGCGCAGCAGCTCGGCGTCGCTATGCGATATGTTTGCCCTGCCGGGCATGGTGTGGCGTGCGCAGCAGCCGGCACCGCACACGCAATTGGGTTTGCCCTGCGGGCATGGCGGTGTGTTTTCTTTATTTCGTTTGGGTCGCCTCCGGCGCGGGCAGGGGGTCAAGGGCGGGGCTGCGCCCCCCCTTAGACCCCCTACAACCCCCATAACCCCCCCTTGCAGATCGCCTTACCCTGATGGCCCGGCTGGTGGGACGCGCCCGCTGCGCGGATGCGTCCCAAGGCCGGGCGCAACTGCCGCCAGCCCTACAGCCCGAATCTGCTCCCGTGTCCCGCGCCCCACAGCCCCGGCGGCGCGCAGGGTAACAGCGCGCTGGCCGCAGGCTTTCCGTAACTTGCGGTTGGGCGGCAGCCCGGCTATGCGCGGCGCGGCTGGGGTGCGCCGCTACGCGACCGCACCCCTTTATGCCGCGCTCAACTGCCGGGGGGAAAGACATTCGTGCTTATTATGGGAACGGGTGTCGTGATTCCGGGGAGCCAGTGAGGGATTATCGTGGTGCTGGGGATGCCGGGAAAGGGCCACGGAAAGGATTGTCGTGATTCCGGGGAGCCAGGGAGGGATTATCGTGGTGCTGGGGGATCTGCCAAGTGCGGCGTTGGGATGGAAAGGGAGTATCCCAGGGCTGCCGCGCAACTGTCAGGGGAAGACAATCGTACCTATGGGAAGGGGCGCCGCAGCGCATGGCACTAATACAAATGGCCAGGGTACGCCCTGCGCGTTGCCTGAGAAGGATAACGTTTTTTGAAGGGGATGGGGGGGCGTGGGGGGGCAGGGGAAACTTTTGTTCACAAAAGTTTCCCCTGCCCCCCCACAAAAATTCTCCAAATAACGCAGCTCAGCGCACCTGTGCCAGGTGGAGCCGGATGACGGCCCGCTGGAGGGCGGCTTCGGCGCGCACCATATCCACGGCCTCATCGTGGCTGGTCAGGCGTTTTTCGGCGCGTTCTTTGGCGGCCATGGCCCTGGCCGCGTCGATATCTTCCGCCAGTTCGGCCGATTCCGCCAGCACGGTCAGCACGTCGTTATTCACATCGGCAAAGCCGCCGGAGATGAAGACGTGCTCTTCCTTACCGTCCGTTTTGTAGCGCAGGCCCCCGATTTTGAGGGCAGAGAGCAGGGAGACGTGCTTGGGCAACACGCCGAATTCGCCCTGCACGCCGGGGCATACGGCCATCTCTACCGGGCAGCTGACCACGGTTTTGTCCGGCGTTACCACTTCCAGTTGCAGCGTACCCATACGCACTCCTTCGCTGCCGCCTGTCCTGCCCGGCCCGGAGCCTTGCGGCCCCGGACCGGCGGCGGGACAGAACGGTTAGTTGCCTTCTTCCTGCTTGCGCTTTTCGTACTTGGCCACGGCCTGGTCGATGCTGCCGAGCATGTAGAAGTCGCCTTCCGCCAGGTGGTCGTACTCGCCGTCCAGAATACCTTTGAAGCCCTTGATGGTGTCTTCCAGATTCACATACTGGCCGGGCGTGCCCGTAAAGGTTTCGGCCACATGGAAGGGCTGGGAGAGGAAGCGCTGGATGCGCCGGGCCCGGGCCACGGTGAGCTTGTCTTCGTCCGAAAGCTCGTCCATGCCCAAGATGGCGATGATATCCTGCAGTTCCTTATACTTCTGCAGCACCATCTGCACGCGCCGGGCCACGCTGTAGTGCTCCTCGCCGACAACCTCAGGGGAGAGGATGCGGGAGGTGGAGTCCAGCGGGTCCACGGCGGGGTAGATGCCCAGCTCCGCAATCTGGCGCGAAAGCACAAGGGTGCCGTCCAGGTGCGAGAAGGTGGTGGCCGGGGCCGGGTCCGTCAGGTCGTCGGCGGGCACGTACACGGCCTGCACAGAGGTGATGGAGCCCTCTTTGGTGGAGGTGATGCGCTCTTGCAGGGAGCCGAGGTCCGTGCCCAGGGTGGGCTGGTAGCCCACGGCCGAAGGCATGCGGCCCAGCAGGGCGGACACTTCCGAACCGGCCTGGGTGAAGCGGAAGATGTTGTCAATAAAGAGCAGCACGTCCTGGTGCTCCTCATCGCGGAAGTATTCCGCGCAGGCCAGGGCGGTAAGGGCTACGCGGGCGCGGGCTCCCGGAGGCTCGTTCATCTGCCCGTAGACCAGTGTGGCGCGTTCCAGCACGCCGGCTTCCTGCAGCTCGTTGTAGAGGTCGTTGCCCTCACGGGTGCGCTCGCCCACGCCGGCGAAAACCGAAGAGCCGCCGTGCTGCTTGGCGATGTTGTTGATCATCTCCATAAGGATAACGGTCTTGCCCACGCCTGCGCCGCCAAAGAGGCCCATCTTGCCGCCCTTGGGGAAGGGCACAAGCAGGTCCACCACCTTAATGCCCGTTTCCAGCAGCTCCACCTTGGTGTTCTGGTCGGTGAAGGCCGGGGCGGGGCGGTGGATGGGGTAGTACTTTTCGGCGTTGATGGGGCCGAGCTCGTCCACCGGGCGGCCGATGACGTTGAGAATGCGGCCCACAGAGGCCTTGCCCACGGGCACCATGATGGGCTTGCCCGTATCCACCACATCCATGCCGCGCACCAGGCCTTCGGTGGCGTCCATGGCGATGGTGCGGACCACGTTGTCGCCCAGGTGCTGCGCCACCTCACAGATGAGGTCAGGGGCGTCGCTGTTGTTCGGGTTATGTATCTCCAGGGCGGTGAAGATATTCGGCAGGTTGCCGTCGCTGAACTCAACGTCCACCACGGCGCCGATAACCTGAACGATTTTACCGATATTTTTGCTCATGTCTGGCTCCTTAACCATTCAGCGCTTCAGCGCCGCCGACAATGTCGATGAGTTCGCTGGTGATGGAAGCCTGCCGCGTCTTGTTGTAGAGCAGGGTCAGGGAGTTGATCAGCTCGTTGCAGTTGCGCGTGGCGTTGTCCATGGCGGTCATGCGGGCGGCGTGCTCGCTGGCCGAGGTATCCAACAGGCCACGGTAAACCTGCACCTTCACATAGCGGGGCAAAAGCTCCGCCAGCAGCTGTTCTTCCTGCGGTTCGTACACGTATTCGCAGCGGGCTTCACCGGCCTGCTCTTCGCTCTCTGCGGCCTGCGGGGTCTGCAGGGGCAGGAGGCGCAGGCTCGCCGGCGGCTGGTGCCCCATGGACACAAACTCGCCGTACACCAGCCACACCTCGTCGAGGGCCAGGGTTTCGTAGCCGTGGATGACCTCCTGGGCTACGGAACTTGCCAGAGCAAAGTCTATGCTGCCCATGCGGTCGCCATAGGCCGTGGCAATGGCATGCCCGGCCGTGCGGGCGGCGTCGCGGCCCTTACGGCCCACGCACACGAAGCGCACCTCCATGCCTTCGGCGGCTTTTTCCTTGGCCAGCCTGAGCGCCGCGGCAATGATGTTGCCGTTGAAGCTGCCGCACAGGCCGCGGTCGGAGGTCACCAGCACAATGGCGCAGTGCTTCTTTTCCTCATGCTCTGCCAGCAGGGGGTGGGCGTTGCCCTCCACCTTGCGGGCCAGTTCGGCCAGCACGTCGCGGTATTTCTCCGCGTACGGCCTGAAGCGCTCGATGCGGGTCTGGGCGCCGCGCAGCTTGGCCGAGGCCACCATATTCATGGCCTTGGTTATCTGCTTGGTCTTGCCGACCCCCACGATCTTCATCTTGACGTCTTTGAGTGAAGCCATGCTTTTCTCCCGTCGTTAGGGGGCCCTAGGCCGTCCAGCCCTGTTTGAAGGCTGTAATGGCCTCGGTCAGCGTTTTCTCCACTGCCTCGTCAATGACCTTTTTATCCTTGATGGCGTCCAGCACGTCCTTCCTGGTATCGCGCAGGAAGGTGAGCATCTCGGCTTCAAACTTGCGCACGGATTCCACCGGCACGTCGTCCATGTAGCCGTGGGTGGCGGCGTAGATGGAGGCCACCTGTTCCTGGGCGGGCATGGGCTGGTACTGGGGCTGCTTGAGCAGCTCCACCAGGCGCGCGCCGCGCTCCAGCTTGGCCTTGGTGCCTTTGTCCAGATCCGAGCCGAACTGGGCAAAGGCCGCCAGCTCGCGGTACTGGGCCAGGTCCAGCCGCATGGTGCCGGCCACCTGCTTCATGGCCTTGATCTGGGCCGCGCCGCCCACGCGGGACACGGAAAGGCCCACGTTGATGGCCGGGCGCACGCCCGCGTTGAAGAGGTTCGGCTCCAGGTACACCTGACCATCGGTGATGGAGATCACGTTGGTGGGGATGTACGCGGAAACGTCGCCCGCCTGGGTTTCAATGATGGGCAGCGCCGTCATGGAACCCGCGCCCAGCTTGTCGCTCACCTTGGCCGCGCGCTCCAGAAGGCGCGAGTGCAGGTAAAAGACGTCGCCGGGGAAGGCTTCACGCCCCGGAGGACGACGGAGCAGCAGGGACATCTGGCGGTAGGCCACAGCCTGCTTGGAAAGATCGTCGTAGATGATCAGGGCGTGCTTGCCGTTATTGCGGTAGAATTCGGCCATGGTGCAGCCGGTGTAGGCCGCAATGTACTGCAAAGGCGCGGGATCGGACGCGGTGGCCGAAATGATGGTGGTGTACTCCAGCGCGCCGTAGCGGCGCAGGGTATCGGCCACCAGAGCGACGGAGGACTTCTTCTGGCCGATGGCCACATAGAAGCAGTGGATGTCCGTCTCTTTCTGGGCCAGGATGGCGTCAATACACACGGCGGTTTTGCCCGTCTGGCGGTCGCCGATGATGAGCTCGCGCTGGCCGCGGCCGATGGGCGTCATGGCGTCGATGGCCTTGAGACCCGTGGGCATGGGCTCGTGCACGCTCTTGCGGGCGATGATGCCGGGGGCCTTGATTTCCACCGGGCGGACTTCTTCGGCCTCAATGGGGCCGAGGCCGTCGATGGGCTCGCCCAGCGGGTTGAGCACGCGGCCCATGACCTTGTCGCCCACAGGCACGGAGAAAATCTTGCCCGTGCGTTTGACCGGATCGCCTTCTTTGATGCCCACGTCCGGCCCGAGCAGCGCCACGCCCACGTTATCGGCTTCCAGGTTGAGCACCATGCCCATGACGCCGCCGGGAAACTCCAGCAGTTCCATGGACATGGCGTTCTGTACGCCATACACGCGGGCGATGCCGTCACCGACGTAGAGCACGGTGCCGGTCTCGCTCATTTCTACGCGCTGCTCGTAGTTTTTGATTTGATCCTCAATGATCTTGCTTATCTCTTCCGCTTTGATCTGCATGTGCTATTCACCCCTCTTGAATGTCTCCCGAAGGATTCCCAACTGCGCGCGCAGACTTGCGTCCAGCACCCGGTCCCCCAGCTTGAGCACCATTCCCCCCAGTATGTCTTTATCCACGGCAAAGGTGAGCTCTATGTCCGCGCCGGCCTTTTTTTGCAGGGCGTCTTTGAGTTTGGCCTTTTTGTCGTTGGAAAGTTTCACCGCGGTGATGCACTGTCCGCGGAGGATACCCTTGGCCTCGTCCAGCATCTTGCCGTACCAGGCCGCAATTTCGTCAAGGAAGGCGAGCCGTTCCTTGTCTGCCAGCAGGAAGCAGAAATTGCGCATGGTCTGGTCGGCCTTGAGCTTATCCAGCAGTTTGCCAAGCACCGCCTTTTTTTCTTCCACGCCGATGACCGGGCTTTTGAGGGTCTGGCCCAGGTCCGGCGCGGCGGCCAGCATCTCGCCCAGTGAGGCAAGACACGCGCCGCGGGCGCTCAGAGCCTGCTCCCCTTCCTCCTTGCCCAGGGCGAAGATGGCGTTGGCGTACCTGCGTGCAACCACAGTGTTGATCAATGGAGCACCACCTTGTTAAGCGAGTTGGCGATCAGTTTCTCGTGTTCTTCCGCCGTGAGGCGCGAGCTCAGGGCCTTGGCCGTGGCTTCCACGATTTCGTCGGCGATGGCGGCGCGCACCTGGGCGAACACGGCACGACCCTCGTTTTCAGCGGTAAGGCGGGCCTGTTCCACAATCTGGGCCGCCTGGCGCTGCGCCTCTTCCACAATGCCCTGCTTCAGGGTTTCGGCCTGGGCGCGGCTTTCGGCCAGAATGGCCTCCCGCTCGGCATTGAGGTTGGCGATGCGCGTCTCTACCTCGGCCAGCTGGGCCTTGGCCGCGGCGCGGCGCTGCTCAAGCCCGTCCAGCGAATCTTTGATGCCTTGGCGGCGGTTTCTGAAAAAACGCTTGGCCAGCCCGCCCACAAAGTACCAGAGGATACCCGCAAAAATCACGAAGTTGAGCGCACGCCAGCCGAAGTCGCTCCAGCGCGGCGCCGCATGCCCCTCGTCGGCCCACGCCGCCTGGGGCAGCAGGGCCAGCGCCGCAACGACGCAGAAAAGCGGCAGGATAAAACCCGCGTGTTTCCATTTGCTCAAAGCCCACCCCCTCGGTCAAACAGTTAGCCATGCGCCGCAAGCGCCCCGCGCGCCCCGGCGAACCACCCCTAGCCCTTGAGCAGCCTGTCGGCCAGCCGTGTGGAAAGGCCGCCCACCTGCCCGCGCAGATCCGCAAGGGTTGCGGCGGCCTGGGCCTCCAGCGCGGCGCGCGTCTCGGCCAGAATGTCGCGGGCGCTCTTTTGCGCCGCGCCCACAATCTGCTGCTGCTCCGCCGCTCCGGCCTCCCGGCCTTCTTCGCGCTTGGCCCCGGCGTCCTGACGGGCGCGGGTCAGCTCGGCCTCATAGTTGGCAAGGCGCTCCGAAGCCTGATACTCAAAGGAGCCGGCTTCTTCTTCCATGCCTTCCAGAATGCCGTTGCGCTTTTTGATGATGGCCCGGATCGGCCGGATAAGGAGGATGTTGAGCACATACACCGCGATAAAAAAATTCGCCAGCTGAAACAGCAAGGTGATATTCAGGTCCAGCATGCCGCGTCCTCCTCAAACGATGCGGATTGAAGGAAAAAAGTGTAAGCCCTTGCAACATATCCGCTCGCCCCTGTTCTGTCAAAGGGTATTGGTGACAAATTTCGCAAACTCCCCAAAAAAAATTTTTGTAGCCTCCAAAATGGGCCTGAAACGCACGTTTGCGGGGGGAGTGCAGACCCTGGCCGGCCCTGTCGCGCATTTTCACAAACCGTTACTATTGTTCTTTGTCTGCAAAAGTGCGGGGTGCGGTCGCCCGGCGCGTGCGCGCCCCGCGCGGCCGGACTGGCATCACAGTATGCGCGCCGCCGCTGGCGGGTCTGCATGGACAAGGAAGAGAAAAAACGGTATAATTTTTTTTACGAAGCCAAGAGACCGCTGCCGGATGCGGATCGGAAAGGAGTTTATATGTTGCACGTTCGCATAGCCGTCCTGGCGGCGGCCCTGGCGCTGGGCCTGGCGCAGGGCCAGGCCCTGGCGGAGGAGGGCGGCGTCACGGCCCGCAGCGTCTTTGCCCTGCTGCCGGCCAGCATTTTTGAAAACACGCCTGAGGGCCTTACCGCCGCCGAAAAGCAGCAGCTGCTCACGGCCGGGCATTCGGAATTCTGGGAAATTGCCGGGGAAACTGAAGATGTGCTGGTGTTCGCCTCCCTGCCCTTCCGGGACGCGGCCGTGGCCCTGCGGCTCTTCCGCCATGTGCGCGACGGCGCGGTGGAGGCGGCCGTGGGCACCCTGGGCGGCCCCGTCTGCACCCTGGAGCTGTGGCGGGTGGACGCCACAGGCCGGGCCGTGCCCGCAGATACGCCCCCGGAGCCGGACGTGAGCGAGTTTCTTGCCCCCGGGCAGAAGCTGCCGCCCGACGTGCGGGCCACGGTGATGCTCTGCCTGGGCCTGGGCGGGCTCAAGGCCATGCCCTTATTTTGGACCAGCACGGGCATGGCCCATGTGCCGGTGGCCAATACCGTGAGCTACCAGTGGAACGGCGCTTCCTTTGAAAAGCGGGTGGCTCCGGCCGAGGAGTAGGGCGGGCGCGGGGCGGCTTTGTCCGCCGCGCGGGCGGCGGTTGCGTCCTGTCTGCGCCCCGGTTCGCCTTGGCGGCGGGCGCGCCTGCGGGGGGCGCATTGCCAAGTCGGCCCGGATGTCTTACTTAAGGGGGCTGCCGCCGGGTTTCAGGGCGGCAGCGCGGCGTCGCGCCGGTTTTGCGTCGGCGGCGTTGCGCATCCCGCCATCCTGAGGAGACCCCATGTTCGGCTTTCTTTTCAAAAAAATCTTCGGCAGCAAAAACGAGCGCTATCTGCGCCGGTTGCGGCCTCAGGTGCAGCGCGTCAACGCGCTGGAAGACCAGATGCGTCAGCTGGAGGATGCGGATTTTCCCGCCCGCATCGCGCAGTACAAAACGGCCGTGCAGGATCAGGGCCAGGATCTGGACGCCCTGCTGCCCGAAGTCTTTGCCCTGGTGCGCGAGGCCGCGCGCCGGGTTCTGGGCATGCGCCACTACGACGTGCAGCTGGTGGGCGGCATGGTGCTGCACAAGGGCAAGATCGCCGAGATGAAGACCGGCGAGGGCAAAACCCTGGTGGCCACCCTGCCCGTGGTGCTCAACGCCCTTACGGGCAAGGGCGTGCATGTGGTGACGGTCAACGACTACCTGGCCCGCCGCGACGCCCAGTGGATGGGCAAACTCTACGGCTTTCTGGGGCTCAGCACGGGCGTCATCATCCACGATATGGACGATGAAGAGCGCAAGGCCGCCTACAACGCCGACATCACCTACGGCACCAACAACGAATTCGGCTTCGACTACCTGCGCGACAACATGAAGTTCTACGCCAGCCAGCTGGTGCAGCGCGGCCACAACTTCGCCATTGTGGACGAGGTGGACTCCATCCTCATTGACGAGGCCCGCACGCCGCTGATCATTTCCGGCGCGGCGGACGAATCCGTGGACATGTACCGCACGGTGGACGACGTGGTCTGCCGGCTTACGCCGGAGCACTACACCATCGACGAAAAAGCCCGCACCGCCATGCTTACGGACGCGGGCGTGGCCCGCTGCGAAGAGCTGCTCCAGGTGGACAACCTCTTTGATCCGGCCAACATCACGGCCCAGCATCACGTCATGCAGTCCCTCAAGGCGCACCTGGTCTTCAAGCGGGACGTGGACTACATTGTCCAGAACGACCAGGTGGTCATTGTGGACGAATTCACCGGCCGCCTCATGGCGGGCCGCCGCTATTCCGACGGCCTGCACCAGGCCCTGGAGGCCAAGGAACACGTCACCGTGGCCGCGGAGAACCAGACCCTGGCCTCCATCACCTTTCAGAATTACTTCCGCCTGTACGACAAACTTTCCGGCATGACCGGCACCGCAGATACCGAGGCCGTGGAATTCCACCAGATCTACAATCTGGAGGTAGTCTCCATCCCGCCCAACAGGCCCATGGTCCGCAAGGATTATCCGGACCTCATCTACCGCAGCCGGCAGGAGAAGTTCGACGCCATCGCGAACGCCATTGTGGAGTTGCATAAGCGCGAGCAGCCCGTGCTGGTGGGCACCATCTCCATTGAAACTTCCGAGATGCTTTCCCAGCGCCTGACCAGGCTGGGCATCCCCCACAGCGTGCTCAACGCCAAACAGCACGAGCAGGAAGCGGAAATCGTGGCCCAGGCCGGGCAGAAGGGCAAGGTGACCATCGCCACCAACATGGCCGGCCGCGGCACGGATATCGTGCTGGGCGAGGGTGTGGTGGAGCTGGGCGGCCTGCACATCCTCGGCACGGAGCGCCACGAAAGCCGCCGCATCGACAACCAGCTGCGCGGCCGTTCGGGCCGCCAGGGCGACCCTGGCTCCTCCCGCTTCTATCTCTCGCTGGAAGACGACCTCATGCGGCTGTTCGGCTCGGACCGCATCAAGGGCCTTATGGAAAAGCTGGGCCTCAAGGACGGCGAGGCCATTGAGAACGCCATGGTCACCCGCGCCGTGGAAAGCGCCCAAAAACGGGTGGAGGCGCACCACTTCGAGATCCGCAAAACCCTGCTGGACTACGATAACGTCATGAACCAGCAGCGTGAGGTCATCTACACCCTGCGGCGCGAGCTCATGGTGGAGGCCGACCTTACCCCGGTGCTGGACGAATTTATGGGCGACGTGCTGGACGACGTCTACGCGCCCCTGGCCCGCGCCGGCGCCGACGGCGCCCAGGACCTGCGCGAGGCCGCCCTGGGCCGCCTGCGCGACATTTTCAATCTGGAGCGCGCCCTGCCCGAAGGGGCCCGCCTGCCCGAACGCGAAGAGTGCGACCCCCTGGTCCGCGTCCAGTTCGACCGCCTGCGGGAAGAAGCCGGGGCCGGCTACCAGGACATCCTGCGCTTCTTCCTGCTGGAAGAGCTGGACCGCTGCTGGAAGGAGCATCTGCGCAACATGGACGCCCTGCGCGACGGCATCGGCCTGCGCGGCTACGGCCAGCGCGACCCCAAGCTGGAGTACAAGCGCGAGGGCTTTGAAATGTTCCAGGCCATGCTCTTCCAGATCCGCGAGAGCGTGTTCCGCACCCTGACCCGCGTGCATGTGCGGCTGGAAGAGGCCGCAGCGCCGGACGCCGCCGCGGACGCTGCAGACGCCGCGGGCGCGCCCGAACCGGAAGGCACGCCCCTGGCCCGCCAGTACCGGCACAAGGAGGATACAAGCCTCTCGTATTCCGCGGGCGGGGAAGTGGAGGCGGCCGCGCACAAGCCCGCCAAGGCCGCGCCGCGCATCGGCCGCAACGATCTCTGCCCCTGCGGCAGCGGCAAAAAATACAAAAAATGCTGCGGCCGGGGCAAATAACCAGGCGTTTTTCCTCTGATCTTCTCCCGCGGGCCTTCCTGACCAGACCGCAGGCGTAAAGCCGCGGGCTTGGCGGCCCTGCTCCTCACCGATTGCCGACCTTCCAGTGCGGCGCGCCCTTTTGGGGCCGCCGCGCGTCCGGAGGTTCCCATGTCCCTGCGTTTTCCTTCCCTCGCGGCCCGTTTTTGCCGTTTTGGGGATAACGTACGGTATTTTTCGCACATTTAAAAAATGGAAGTAGCCCGCCAAGTTGGTTAGGCTTTGGTTAAGCAAAACCACCCAAGCAACAAG
>NZ_FNBX01000029.1 GCF_900102485.1 Desulfovibrio legallii
ATCTTTTTCAGGCGGGCATTTTCCTTCTCCAGCTCTTTCATCCGAGCCATGAGCGAAACATCCATGCCGCCATATTTTGCCCGCCATTTATAAAACGTGGCGCTGCTTATGCCGTGTTCGCGGCAAAGCTCGGTCACGGGGATCCCATTCTCGGCCTGCCTCAAAATTCCCAAAATCTGGCTGTCGGAAAATCTGGACGCTTTCATGTAAAATCTCCGTTCGGGTCAGTATCGGAAATTCTACCCATAAACGCTACTTCTTTTTGGGAGGATTACCCACAGCACTTCCCCTTACAGCACTTCGTAGATGCGGGCGAAGACGTTATCGTAGACCAGCTTAAAATAGGGGGAAAAACGCGGATTGTGCGCGTCGCCCATAAGCAGCTGGACCATGAGGGAATTGTAGAGGCGCGCGTCCACGGCCAGCTTTTCGCCGGTAACGCGGTTGAAGAGAAAGTTGACGTTGCGCCGTCCGGCGAGAAAAGCGTTCTGCTCCTCCTGCGTGGCCTTGGGATGGGCGGCGAACCACTCCTGCACATAGTCCCGGCGGCTCACGCCCGTTTCCTCAAAAACGCTGATGGAGGCGGCATAAATGGCGCTGGTGCTGCCCTCCAGGCGCACTTCGCCCGAGTCCAGCTTATAGGCCAGGGCCTGGGGCACAATGGAAAGCGCCCCGCCCTCGCCGCTGCGGGTGACAAAGTTCCAGCTGCCAAAATTGCTGATCCAGAAGCCCAGGCGCAGCATCTCGAAGCTCACCACCAGAAAGACCCGCCCCTGGGCCGCGATAAGCGGCGTTTCCGGCGAGCGCAGCTTGTCCATCAGGGCTTGCGCTTCCCGGCCATCCAGGCCTTCGAAAACCTTGCCCGGCTCGTTGCCGCACTGGGCCGTATAGCGGATGAGCTGTCGGGCGAAGCGCGGGTTATCCGTGGCAAAGACCGCGGCCGGCAGGTAAAGGGAGGGCCCGGCGTGCTCCGCGCCGTCGGCGATGGTGGGGCGGCGGGCAAAATGGTGGGCTGCGTAGCCCCAGTCCCACCACAGCCAGAGCATGGAATTTTCCGGCGTCATGGTGCGGGCGCGGGTCAGGGCGTCGGCATGCCGACGGTTGATCATGGGGCCCTGCGACATGGCGGGAATCATGTCCACAAACGGGGCCACCAAAAGGGCCAGCAGCACGCCGGAGGTCAAAAGCCCGGCCACGCTGCCGCGCAGTCTGGCCCGCAGCAGCCGCTGCCAGAGCCAGAACAGGGGCAAGGTCAGGCCCACGGCCGCCACGGGCGCGCCGAACATGACCATGCGCCCGCCCAGTTTGGTGCTCAGCAGGGCCAGCGCCGCCAGGGGCAGCAGAAAAAGCGCCCCCGGCCGGCGGACAGCCACCAGGATAAAACCCAGCAGGCCCGCCACGGCGGCCTCCATCCAGGGGTGGAAGTAAGGAAACAGCTCGGCCAGGCTCAGATCCTGCACCTCAATAATGGACTGGGCCACCGAGGGATAGACCAGCACCGCGCCCTCGCCCGTGCTCTTCACGTCGCCCGCGTGTTTGAGGTAGGCGTTGGCCTGGTTGACGATGGTGGTCAGGATGTCCCCCTGCAGCATAAGCGCGGCCGTCCCCAGCCAGAGCAGAGCCAGCGCCCAGGGGCGGCAGAGCAGCCGCAGCAACCGGTGGCCCGGCCGCGTCCCGGCCGTGAGCAGCGCCAAGCTGCAAAGCAGGCCCGCGGGCCCGGCCAGGGTGGGCAGGGCGTAGGCCAGGCTGCCCAGCAGCAGAAGCCCGCGTCGGCCGCGCGGGGCCATAACCAGGCTCATGAAGGCCAGCAGGCCCACATTGTAGCGGATGAGGTAGGGAAAGACCGAATGCCACTCCTGCGTCCACCATGAGACCACGCCGGAACAGCTCAGCAGGACCACCCACTGCCAGCGCAAGGGGTTGCCCAAATGCTCCTCCCGCGTCAGCAAAGCGGCCAAAGGCGGCGGCGCGTTGCGCCGGAACAGGTGGCGCAGGCGCAGCTGCCCGGCCCCCAGAGCCAGACGGCGCAGCACCATGCCCGGCAGGAGCATGTAGCGCATGGCCCAGCTGGCCGGGGCCAGGGTCATGAGCAGCGGGAAAAACAGCGTTACCAGGTCCGTATCGTAATAGCCCAGCATGGTGCGGGCCAGAAAGCCCGGGGCCAGAGTGGTGAGCACCCCGGCCGCCACGCCTGCCTCCAGGCTGCCCAGGGCCCAGACCCAGGCAAAGACGATGACGGCTACCAGACTGGCCAGCACCGGGGGAAACCAGAAGGCCACTGCCGCTGGATAGGTGTGCAGCAGATCAGCCAGAACCTTAAGCATGACGGCCATGGGGTGTCCCACGGCCCGGCCGAAGCCCTCGGCCCCGGCCACCCAGTGGTAGGCGTCGTGGGTGGCCAGCAGCCACTCCTGGCCCAGGCGGTATTCAGGGTTCTGCCAGCAGGGCCATTCCAGCATGCGCAGCCCGAAGGCCAGGGCCAGAGTGACCAGCCCCCAGAACAGCCCCCTGAGCCAGAAACGCGGCAGGGAGACCGCCGGGGGCGGCGTTACCGTCACCTCAAGGCCCGCCGCGGCCGAGGACGCGGAACGGCTGTCGTCCGCAGGCTGCGGCAGCACGGACGGAGCGTTGGCCGGTTGCGCCAATGGGTCCATAGGCGGGCTCCCGTGGTTGTTCAGGCCGCTGCGTCAGGGCTGAGCGCCCAAAGCCAGCGGCCGTGGCCCGCCGCCGTGTAGGACTGCTGGTCCACGCAGCGCCAGGGCGCGGGCAGGCGGGCAGGCGCGGGCTCCAGGGCCAGGCAAACCAGCAGGCCCTGCGGCCGCAGCCGGTCGCGCACCAGGTCCAGCAGTTCCCGCCAGGGCATGAAGGCCCGGCTTACAATGCAGTCCGCCGGGCAGCACTGACCCTGAAAAAAGTGCTCCACCGCGCCGCGAAAAACGTGCGTGCCGGGCAGGTCCAGGCGGGCCAGGGCATTGGAGAGAAAGATGGCGCGTTTTTCGCGCACTTCCACCATATAGTAGGCCCCGTCGGGCCAGATCAGCCGCAAGGGCACCCCCGGCAGGCCCGCGCCCGCGCCCAGATCCCAGGTCAAGGGGGCCGCGGGCAGGGGCAGCCGCCGCAAAAAAGGCCCCAGGTGCAGGCTGTCCACCACCAGGCGGTTAAAAATCTCCCGCCAGGCGTGCGGCCCCACCAGGTTCATAGCCCGATTCCAGCGGGCCAGCAATTCCAGATATACCGCCAAAGGTTCCACCGCCGCCGGGGGCAGCGCCACGCCAGCGTCCGTCGCCAGGCGGGCCAGCGCCGCCCTGTCTACCGTTTCCTGCTGCATGATTCCGTATCCTTGTTCTCCGCACCGACGTCGCGGCCGGCCATTACCCATATCCTCGGCGGACGGGACTTGCAAGCCCCGCGCCGATAACGTAGAAAAAAGGGCTTGCGCGCACACGCGCGCAGAGGGAGGATTTCGCATGACCCAGCCCATTCTGCTTTTCCCCGGTCAAGGGGCGCAACTGCCCGGCATGGGGCGCGACTTGGCCGACGCCGACGCTGAAGCCATGGATCTCTGGAAACAGGCCGAACGCTGCAGCGGGCTGCCCCTGCGCGAAATATACTGGGAAGGCGACGAGGCCGCCATGAGCGATACCCGCGCCCTGCAGCCCGCCCTCACCGTGGTGGGGCTGAACCTCTGGCGGGCCGTGTCCGGCCGGGTGCGCCCCTGCGGGGCCGCGGGCCACAGCCTGGGCGAATACAACGCCCTGGCCGCCGCAGATGTGCTCAGCCCCCAGAGCGTGCTGGAAATCACCGCCCTGCGCGGCCGCCTTATGGCCGAAGCCGATCCTCAGGGTCTGGGCGGCATGGCCGCCATCCTCAAGCTGGAGCAGCCACAGGTGGAGGCGCTGGTGGAGGAAACCCTGGCCGACGCCGCAGGCCCCCTGCGCATTGCCAACTACAATACCCCCACCCAGTTCGTGATCAGCGGGGCCAAAGAGGCCGTGGCGCTGGCCTGCCGAAAGGCCAAGGAGCATAAAGGCCGCGGCCTGGAGCTCAAGGTCAGCGGGGCCTTCCACAGCCCCCTGCTGGCCGAGGCCAACCGGGAATTGGGCGCGCAGCTGCGCAAGGCCGTGTGGCGCAAGCCCCGCTTCCCCGTGTACAGCAACGTTACGGGCAAGGCCGTGCGCGATGGCGAAAGCGCGCGGGAGACCATGCTGGAGCAGATGACGTCTGCCGTGCTCTGGATGGACGCCGTCCGCAGCCAGTACGCCGACGGCGCGCGCCGCTGGCTGGAGCTGGGCCCCAAAGCCCTGCTGGGCAAGATGGTGGCCCCCTGCTTCAGCAGCCTGGCCGATCCCGCCACGTTACGCATTGATCTGGTCTGCGACGGCGAAAGCGCCGCCGCCCTGGAAAACTGACCCGCGGCGGCTTTGCCCCGCGTTCCCCACGCAAGACAGCAGAAGGACACCCATTTTTATGCGCGCCACAGAAACCCTGCGCACGGCCCTTGCGGCCATTCTTGAAGAGGAAGGCCTGCCCTGGCCTGCCAAAACCGTTATTGAACCACCGCGCGACGCCAAACACGGCGATCTTTCCACCAATCTGGCCCTGCTTCTGGCCAAAGAGGCCAAAACCAGTCCGCGTGAGCTGGCCCAGCGCCTGGCCGCCCGCCTGCCGGAGCGCTGCCAGGATGTGGCCGCCGCGGAAGCCGCGGGCCCCGGCTTCTGCAACGTGACCTTCAGCCCGGACTACTGGCGCGGGGTGATCCCCGCCGTGGAGGCCGCAGGCCCGGCCTATGGCACGAGCGCGGCGGGCGACGGCCGCAAGGTGCTGCTGGAATACGTCTCCGCCAACCCCACAGGCCCGCTGCATGTAGGCCACGGCCGCGGGGCCGCCGTGGGCGACAGCCTGGCCCGGCTTCTGCGCCGGGCGGGCTACGCCGTGGATACGGAATACTACATCAACGACGCGGGCCGCCAGATGCGCCTGCTGGGCCTTTCCGTCTGGCTGCGGGCGCAGGAGCTGGCGGGCCGCCCTGTCACCTGGCCGGAAGAATACTACAGGGGCGACTACATCATCGACATCGCCCGCGAGATGCTCGCCGCGGACCCCTCCCTGGCGGACCTGCCCGATGCGCAGGGCCAGGACGTCTGCTACGAGAAGGCCATGACGGACATCCTCAACGGCATCAAGGCGGACCTGCGGGAGTTCCGGGTGGAGCACCAGCACTGGTTCTCCGAAAAAACCCTGGTGGAGGGCGGGGCCGTGGCCGCCGCCTTTGACGCTCTGACCCGCGCGGGCTATACCTACGAACAGGACGGGGCCTTCTGGTTCGCCACGCAGAAGCTGGGGGACGACAAAGACCGCGTGCTGCGCAAGTCTGACGGCAGCCTCACCTATTTTGCCTCCGACATCGCCTACCACCACGATAAATACGCCCGCGGCTACCAGTGGTGCATCGACGTCTGGGGCGCGGACCACCACGGCTATGTGCCGCGTATGCGCGCCGCCGTTGCGGCCATGGGGCGGCCGCAGGAAGATTTCGACGTGGTGCTCATCCAGCTGGTCAACCTGCTGCGGGACGGCAAGCCCGTGAGCATGTCCACCCGCGCCGGCACCTTTGAGACCCTGGCGGACGTGATCAAAGAAGTGGGCGTGGATGCGGCGCGCTTTATGTTCCTTTCCCGCAAGAGCGACAGCCCCCTGGATTTTGATCTGGATCTGGTCAAGCAGCGCAGCCTGGACAACCCCGTGTATTATGTACAGTATGCCCACGCGCGCATCTGCGCCGTGCTGCGCCGCGCCGGGGAACGGGGGGCGACCCTGCCCGCCGCCGTGGCCGCGGCGGATCTGGCCCCGCTGGACACCCCGGAAGACCTGGCCCTGCTGCGCAAGGCCGCCGGGTTTGAAGACATGATTGCGGCGGCGGCCCGCAACCTGGGCGTGCACCATGTGAGCCACTACCTCACGGAGCTGGCGGGCCTGCTGCACAGCTACTACGCCAAACACCAGGTGCTGCTGCCCGACGACGCGCCCCGCACCCTGGCCCGCCTGGCCCTGCTGCGCGCCGTGGCGCAGGTGCTGCGCAACGGCCTGGACGTGCTGGGCGTGAGCGCGCCGGAAAGCATGTAGGCCCGCCGGGGCAACAATGCCGCGCAACCCGCCGCCGGAACCGCGCGCCGGGCGGCGCAGCTGACAAACATTTTTTCAGGAGACGCATGGCCGGTCCAGTACGCAAACCCAGAGTCCGCGCCGCGGGCGGCGCGCCGGAAAAAGAGCGCCGCTTCGCCCTGCGCCTGTCCCTGCCTGTGGCGGGCCTGCTGGCCGCCGTGCTGGTGGTGGCCGTGGGCTGGTCCTTCTTTATGGGATATATGGTAGGACGCGGCCAGAACCCGGAACAGCGCGTGGAGCAGCTCACCGGGCTGGGCGGCGCGCCGGCTGCGCCTGCGGCGAGCGCAGCCCAGCCCAATGCGCCCAGAAAGGACAAAGCCCTGGCGGACAAGACGCCCGCCCCTGAGGCCGCAGCGCCGGACCCGGCCGTTGCGGGCCCCGCCCCGGCCGCCGCGCAATCCGCAGCCGGAAGCGCCCCAGGTGACGGTAAAAAAGCGGACAGCGCAACGGCAGCCAAGTCCAAAGGCCAGCCCCCCGCCCCGCAGCCCCAGGGCCCGCAATCCCAGGGCCCGCAACCCCAGGGCCCGCAATCCCAGGGCCCGCAACCCCAGGGCCCACAACCCCAGGGCAAGAACGCCTATCCCTTTGCCCGGCCCAGCGGCGGCGGCCTGGCGGCCTGGGGCATCAAACCGGAGCAGGAAGCCCCCCTGCAGGCCGCAGGGCCAGAGCAGCCAGCGGGGCAACCCGAAGGGCAGGCCCGGACAAAGGCAACGCAGACCGCGCAGCCCCGTGCCCAGGCCGCCCAGCCCCTTTACGATTTTGTCTTCCAGACGGCGGCCTTCAACAACGCGGACGATGCGGACAAGCTGCGCTCGCGCCTGGAAGGCCAGGGCCTGCGCACCCGGCTGCAAAAAAAGGGCAGCCTGCATCTGGTGCTGGTCAATCTGCGCGGCACGGATCTGGACGCCGCCAACCTGCGGGAAGAACTCCAGCGCATGCGCCTGGGCGCGCCGCTGCTCAAGTCCAAAAAGGCCGTTGCGGGCAAAAGCCGCAAGACAGGCCGCTGATCGAGGTAACGCATCATGACGGCCCTCTCCCCCACTGTCCCTTTGCGCGCCCTGGGCCGCGCCACCCTGCGCGGCCTGCAGGCTCTGGGCGGCACGGCCCTGTTCCTGCTGGAAGGGATCGCCCAGATATTCGCCAGCCGCAAGATTCTGCCGCGCACCCTGCAGCAAATCTACGTCATCGGCTCCAAATCCTTGTTCCTCATCCTGCTCATCGGCATTTTTTGCGGCATGGTGCTGGGGCTGCAGGGCTACTACACCCTGGTGCAGTTCGGATCCGTGGCCATGTTGGGCTCGGCCGTTTCCCTGACCCTCATCCGCGAGCTGGGGCCCGTGCTCACGGCCATCATGCTCACCGGCCGGGCAGGATCCTCCATGACGGCGGAAATCGGCGTCATGCGCATTTCGGATCAGATCGACGCCCTGGACGTCATGGACATCAACTCCATGGGCTATCTGGTCAGCCCGCGCCTGCTGGCCTCGCTTATCTCTTTCCCTCTGCTCACGGCCGTCTTTGACGTCATCGGCATCCTGGGCGGCTACCTTACGGGCGTACTCATGCTGGGCATCAACGAGGGCACCTATTTTTACCGCATGGCCTTTTCCGTCACAGCCACGGACGTTAACGGCGGCTTTCTCAAATCCGTCGTCTTCGGCCTGCTGGTGGCCACCACCTGCTGCCGTCAGGGCTACTACGCCAACAAACGGCGCGACAGCATGGGGCCGGAAGCCGTGGGCAATGCCACCACCTCCGCAGTGGTCAGCTCCTGCGTGCTCATTCTGGCGGCGGACTACGTCATCACCTCCTTCCTGCTCTGAGGCGCACGTGCAGCCCGCAACGGTCACCGGCCCCGTCACGGTTATCGGCATTGACCCCGGCTCCCAGCGCACGGGCTGGGGCGTGGTCCGCGAAGTTTCCGGCGTGCTGCGCCTGGTGGACTGCGGCGTGGTGCGCACCGCCGCCGCGGGCGGGGAATTCTGCGACCGGCTAGCGAAAATATATCGGGATCTTGACGGCATCCTCACGCGGCTGCAACCGCAGGAGGCCGCCATTGAACAGGTTTTTACCGCCAAAAACGCCGCTAGCGCACTGAAACTGGGGCAGGCCAGGGGCGTGGCCGTGGCGGCCTGCGCAGCCCACGGCCTCGCCATCCGGGACTACGAGCCCACCTTAGTCAAAAAATCCCTGGTGGGCACAGGCCGGGCGGAAAAAGAGCAGGTGGCCTTTATGGTGCGGCAGCTGCTCAACGTCCGGGAGGCCGAGACCCCCTGGGCCCTGGACACCTCCGACGCCCTGGCCGTGGCCCTTTGCCACCTGACCATGCGCCGCTTCGCCGCCCGCGTGGCGCAGGGAAAAATCGGGAGCGGACGCGGCTAGCCAGCCGCCGCCTTTGCCGTCGCAGGGCTTCTGCCCCTGCCCCGCTCAGTGGTGGTACGGCACCTTGCGCAAAATGCACTCGGCGCGGTAAAGTTGTTCCAGCAAGACCACCCTGGCCAGTTCGTGGGGCAAGGTCAGATCCGACAAGCGGAGTATGCGGCAGGCTCGATCGCGTACCGTGGGGTCCAGCCCCCAAGCTCCGCCCACCACAAAGCAAGGGCGTCCCCGCGCCTCTATATCCATGCTCCGCAACAGTTCCGCCCACTGCGGCGAGGTCAGCCGATCCCCCCGCTCGTCCAGCACAAGCGGAAGATCCTGGGGTTCCAGAGCCTCCAGCAGTCGGCGGCCCTCCTGGGCGTTCCGCTGCTCCGGCGGCAGATCGCCGGAACCGTCGCGCACCTCGGTACAGTCCAGACGCCGCCAGCGGGCAATGCGCGCCGTATAGTGGGCGGCGGCGTCTTTCCAGAAATTCGTCTTGACCTTGCCCACAAAGACGCAGCGTAAAGGTTTTCCCGACATGACGCTCCAACATGGTTATGTAAATTCCGACGTGACGGCGGCGGCCCTCTGCCTGCGCGACGGCGGCGTACTCATATACCCCACCGAAACGTTTTTTGCCCTGGGCTGTCTGGCTGATCAGGCTGCAGCCGTGAACCAGCTCTACCAGATGAAAGGACGCCCCGTCCACAAACCCTTGCCCCTGCTGGCCGCCGATAGCTCCCAGGTGGACCGGGCGGCCCTGCTGACTGCCCTGCCCGCAGGGCTGGCGGCCTTCTGGCCCGGCCCGCTCACCGTGCTTCTGCCCGCCCGCCCCGGCCTGCCCAGGCTGTTGGTCAACCCGCAAGGGCAAGTGGCCATCCGCGTGACGCCGCACCCCCTGGCGGCGGCCCTGGCCCGGGAGGCTGGCGGCCCCTTGACGGCCACCAGCGCCAACCTCAGCGGCGGCACCCCTGCCCGAAACGCGGAAGATCTGGATCCCCGTCTGCTGGCGGCCCTGGGCGGGCTGACCATCCACGGCCGCGCGGGACGGATTTTGCGCGGCGGACCGGCCCCGGGGGGCGGGCTGCCCTCTACCGTGGTAGAGCCCCTTTCCACGGGCAATGGCCGCGACCTGCGCCTGATCCGCCCCGGCATGGTGACGGCGGCGGCGCTCACTGCCGCGGGCTTCAACGTGCTGACAGCTTGAACGCGAGCAAAAGCGGCCGCCAAAGGCGGCCGCAGTCAACAGAGGCGGGCTCACTTCTTCAGACCAGCTGTCCCCCAATTGGCCCCAAAAATCAAATTCCCGGATCTGTCGTTTTGACGAATCCGGGAATTTTATTGCTATTCCGGAGCGGGACTTGACTGTATTATATAACTAATTTGAATTAAACAATATTTTAAATTATACAATTCTAGTTGCTCCCTTTTTTATTCGGTACGGTGCTGTAGCGCTATAGCTTGCATAATCCGCACACTGGGCACCTCTGCCCCCCAACATTTTAGGAATATAGTGGTTTCTAGTGGTTGTGGTTATTTTTTAAAAATAGATACCAAAAAATCAATAATGTATACTAGAAAGCCTGAAAATCCAACTGTTCTATAGAATTTAACCCATTCATCTGATCCAAAAAATTCATCAATTTTTTTACATACAAAGCCTAATAGTACGGGTAATCCCCCCAAAAAGAAGTAGCGTTTATGGGTAGAATTTCCGATACTGACCCGAACGGAGATTTTACATGAAAGCGTCCAGATTTTCCGACAGCCAGATTTTGGGAATTTTGAGGCAGGCCGAGAATGGGATCCCCGTGACCGAGCTTTGCCGCGAACACGGCATAAGCAGCGCCACATTTTATAAATGGCGGGCAAAATATGGCGGCATGGATGTTTCGCTCATGGCTCGGATGAAAGAGCTGGAGAAGGAAAATGCCCGCCTGAAAAAGATGTATGCCGAAACGCAACTCAAATATGAAGTTATCCAGGAAGCCCTCACAAAAAAATGGTAA
>NZ_FNBX01000030.1 GCF_900102485.1 Desulfovibrio legallii
CAGATTATTGAATGGCGTGGCTGCCCCAAAGAGATCCGTTGTGACAATGGCCCGGAATATGTCAGCGCCAAGCTGCAAACCTGGGCCGGGCAGAGAGGAATCCGCCTGCGGTATATCCAGCCGGGGAATCCGCAACAAAATGGGTATGTCGAGCGGTATAACCGAACAGTGCGTTATGACTGGCTCAACCACTATCTCTTTGAAAGTCTTGAAGAAATACAGGATTTTGCCACCAAATGGCTCTGGAGTTATAATAACGAGCGCCCCAACATGGGCATTGGCGGCATAACTCCCGCCATGAAGCTCGCACAGGTGTCTTAGGCTCTACTTGTAATCGCTCCTAAAAATGGGAGGATTACCCCCCCACT
This sequence comes from Desulfovibrio legallii, assembly GCF_900102485.1. Lineage (NCBI taxonomy): Bacteria > Pseudomonadati > Thermodesulfobacteriota > Desulfovibrionia > Desulfovibrionales > Desulfovibrionaceae > Desulfovibrio > Desulfovibrio legallii. Next base: position 369 of record NZ_FNBX01000030.1, read on the forward strand.
GGGAGCATATCTTCACCTCTGGCAACAGAGAATTGCACATATTCATCTGTAAACTTGTAATGCATTTTACAAATGTTCATATGTTATTTTATTCCAGTTTGTTGATAGATGTGCTGCGATATGCTAAATTTCCAGTTTCCTGCGTGCCTTACAGGCAGACTCATTGGGGGGCGCAGCTCCGTTCCGCTATATTTGTCAAGATAAAAATTCGGTACGGATGCGTCGGCTTCATCACAAAGGCGACACGCGCCGCTATGGCTCCATTCGATAACGATTAGCGAGTCAATCTGCATAAGTAGTACCGATTGATTTGCCATCGCTCCGGTCAAATCTGCAAAGCTGTTACGCGGCAAGGTTGTCTGTTTTGCTGTCATGCGGGCTTCCTTGCCAAGAATTACCCAAGCCTTGCTTATGACGCCAAGAGAAAGGTAGCGCGACCAAAATCTCTGGCGCTCTTGCCATGCTGGTTCTGCGGTATCACGCAGGATACTGAAAAAGTCCTGAAGTTGTGCCGCCACAAGCCAACGCTCCATGACGGTCTGTGCGGCGGTGGCAGCACCATGCCACAGGCGGTTGTCTACGCGGGGGTCTTTGAAATGGCGCAATATAAAATCGCGTATAAGCCCTTTATAGATTTCTTCTGTAGGAATTTTGTTCACAAATGGCAGTAGCAGGGCATTTATTGTAGCACTTTTGGGGAATAAATACCGAACGGGTTCTTCCTGCTCATACTGCGCGATGAAATTTCGCAGTAGTGCTAAGTTGTCCGGGGATGCAAGCGCGCGGGACAAAAGGCTCTGGGCGCACTCTGCCCCATGGCGGACAAACTGGCTGGCAAACAGCTCCTCTGAAAATAACCGACGGGTGCAAGCCTCCCGTAAACCTTGTGTCAGCAGATCACGAGCAAACAGATCAGGGCCATCTGCGGACAGAAGCGCATAATTTTGGCAAGCTTTGTATACCTGTCGCACTTTGATGCGTGGAGATATCGCTAGCACGCTGTCTAAACGGTGGCAAAGCCATGCAAAGCTGGGGCTATGCATGGGGTATTTTTGCATCAGCACATACCAAAGCAAAATGAGCACGCGCCCCTGACGCTGTGGGGAGAGGCTTTCCAGCCATTGAAAATACTGCGCGACAAAATTTGTGGCATCAGCAAGATGCTGCTCCCCGTAATAGAAGCCCCAAGGAGCCTGTTTCAAAGTTTTCGTTGGCAAAGATGTGAGAGGTCGGCCTTGTAGATAGCAATCCCTGATGCTGTCGTACAATTCCTGCAACGATAGGGGGCTGGGGGCCACGCGTTGCACTGTTACAACGCTTTGGGCAAGCATCTGGCATAGGGCAGAAAGCTTGACAGGCTGTGGCGGCATTGCCAGCGTCAGTGATTCTGGCCTCCAATATCGCAAGCAATCCCGCAGCGACATTACTGTATACTTCCTTCGTGCGATTCTGTTGGTCTCGGTGCAGCTAGAACAAAACGCAGGTCAATCCGTCTGTTGGCCTGTCTGCCTTCTTCAGATGCATTTTCCCTTATCCCACGTGTCTCACCGTATGCACTCACACCAAAAAAATGTTCACCGTTGGCATTTCGCAACGTCTCTAAAAGAGGCTGCTTTTGCATGAGGTAGCGAAACGTTACTAAGCTTCTTGCTGCAGAAAGTTGCCAGTTGTCCATGTACTGCGCAGTACATATGGGCACGTTGTCTGTGTGACCTTCCACCAGCACTGCTTCTAGCCTGCCGGGAGTAGGCTTTTTTGATGTGCAAGTTTCAGAGGGCTTGTCTTTTGTGCCGCTGTAGCAAGGCAGGTGTTGGGCTAGAATGGCCCCAAGCAGTTGAAGGCTCTCTTCTCCTCCAGGCGCAAAGTTGGCTTGTCCGGAGGGGAAAAGTATTTTCTCAGGAACATGCAGTAATCCTTTGTCCACATCAATTTCGACCTTCAAGCCTTTTTGCATCAGGTCTTGTTTTACGTCTTCTAATAACCTTTGACGTATGGACCGCGCATCTGTCAGCTCCTGCTGAATATTTCTAAGAGCAATTATTTCCTTCTTGCTGTCCGCTTCCTTTTGAGCGGCACTGGTGGTTGCCTCGTGCAAATTAATAACAAAGGCCATAAGAGTGATGATGAATATGAATAGCAAAGTGGCCATCAAATCACTAACAGAGGCAAGATATCCTTGTTCATCAGAGCGACTTCCATTTTTATGCAGGGGATACTGTCGTTGAGACATGTTCTACCTCGCAATTAGCCACGCGCTTTTTCTTCGGTGGAAGCGTTTGTAGTTTTCATATCTTCCCGCATTTCCTGCCATTCTTCAACTGTTTCTTTGAGCCCACTGACCACACTATACAGATGGGTTGCTGCCCGTTCCAAATGGTCATCCAGACCTGTGATGTACTCTTTTGTTGATTTGCTATATGCCTCCAGGCCTTCTGTCAGGGTAACAAACGTATTTTGCAGCGCAGTGTCTATGTTTTCAAATCTTTCTGCATACTGTTTCCACAATTGTTCTAACGAGTATTGTTGATTTTTAATCATTTCATAGTGTTCATGCGCGGAAGACATGTGTTTGTCCAATGAATTTTCCATGTGCTTTTTCTGTGTATCCAAGGCGACAAGGGACTCTTTCCAGGCATTTAAAAACGTTGTTGAGTGTCCTTGCATTGTCAGCATTTGTTGCTCAAAACGCATTTCCTGTTGTGATTTTTCCTCGGAAATGACAGAATGGAAAGATTTTAACTCTTCTATCGCTGAAGTAGTATACTCTGTTGCTGCTTGAATGGTTCTTTGTGTCTGGGTTGTAGCTTCTTCAAAAACAGAAGTGCTGCTTTCAATGCGTTGAATGCAGGAATGCAGAGAGCTGTGAACATTGATAAGTTGTTGCAACATGTCGTTCATTGCTTTGCTCGCCTCCAATCCGCGCCCTTGGGATTCTTTGTATTCTTCCAGTAGGGGCACCAAGGTGGAGTGCATCTCAGCGAACGCCACGCCGAATGCATCCATTTCCTTCCCAGCTGCAGAATGAATTTTGTCTGCCAATTCTCTGGTTAGGCTGGAAATGACTTCTTGTGAATCTGTTGCTCTGTCAGAGCGGAGTGAACAAAGCTCATTAACCATTTTTTCCATTAATGGCTGCATCCCGGTAGAAAACATGCCGTTTATTGCTTGACTGATATTGTGTCCAACGTCATCCACAAAACTCTGCATAAGGTCGCGCTGTTCTTCCTGCAAGGCAAGCTGCTTCCTAGTTACATCTTCGGCTGTAATCAGATGCACACGCTCATCAAGAGCATTAACAAAAACACCAAGGCATTTTTGCAACTCGCGGACGGTGTATTTTTCGCAGAGTGCAAATATTAACGAACATATAAGCCCTACAACAGATGTCGTAAAAGCGAGGCCTGCGCCGGATAGAAGCTGATTGAGCGCAGTGCGTAATTTATCCGTGTTTTCAGCGTCAAAGCCGCCGCTCAATCCCGCACTTGCGAGGTAAATACCTCCGGCAAGGCCAAGAAATGTTCCCAAAATGCCGAGTCCTGTGAGATAGTTAGGGGTGGCGGTATAACTTGATGCATTATAGTTGGGAAGGATTATGGTGTCTTCATTGAAAAAAAATGCTGCGGAGTGTGAGTTTTGCACAGGAGTGTTATTGTCTTTGCTATGAACAAGTGATTCGGTAAATTCAGACCAGTGATGCTTGAAAATAGCATTCTGGCAAAGGGCATCGTTAATCTTAAAGAAATTATACTTAAAAAGAAGCTCTTTGCGCCGTTTCCCTGCATTTGGAAGCTCATTTTCATAATGAGACTCAAGTCCTGCAGCAGGTGACACATTCTCATCTAGAGATTCAAATTTTACGTCTCGCGTGGCATCGTTGCAGGCCTGAGTGATACATTTTTTTTCTCGAGCCATGTAAAACAATCTTATGATAAAAAACACTAAAATTCCAATGCAATATATATATAAAAAGTAATTACTCTGTGTAGACTGGGCAATATGGTACCAAAATACGTCAATTAAATTAAAATTTTCCACATCTTCCCCCGGTAGATATACGTTGCGGAGCATTGGTGCAAAACCATTTAGTTGAGAATATTTGTATCAACGATCGTTTGCATGGGTGCTACTCCACTGCCGTAGCACTTTCTTTCTGATGCTTTTACTTGCCGGAGAGGTGGGTTCACTTCTTCGGACCAGTCAACGGCAAAATTAAGGGGTTCTTCCGGGTTTTCCGTGGGTAACCCCTGTCAGGAACTGGCCGGGTAGAGGTTTAGACCGCCACAGAAGAAGTAGATGGCTGTCTTGAAATGCTCCCGGTTCCTATAACCGCAAGCCTTCCTCTTGATGGCCATGATCTTGCTGTTGAGGCCCTCGGCCACGCCGTTGGTGATCCTGTGGCGGCAGAAGGTCAGGATGTTCTCAAGATGTCTCTGAATCAGTCCGCCCACTTTGCGCATTGGGGCAAGATCTGACCTGTTCACCCAGACCAGCCATCGCTTCACAAAACGTCTGGCCCATCCCGTGCTCAGGTACTTCC
>NZ_FNBX01000031.1 GCF_900102485.1 Desulfovibrio legallii
CCGTTCAGCGTTTCTTCAACGCTCTGCCGGACAACCTCGGACACATGTGACCGTAATTCCTGCTCATCCACTGCGATAACCGGAACTTTCTTTTTCTCAAGCTCCTTGATACCTTTCATCCGTAGCCCTCCTTGTTGCTTGGGTGGTTTTGCTTAACCAAAGCCTAACCAACTTGGCGGGCTACTTCCATTTTTTAAATGTGCGAAAAATACCGTACGTTATCCCTTTGTGAGCAATAGGTCTGTCATTGAATGGCTGTTGCGGCAAGAGGAAGAAATGCAGCTGGCAACTGTTGCTCCCTATGTAGCTTTTGCGGAACGGATGCGCAACCATCGGCAAAACCTTCGCGACCTGCTCAACGCGCTGGTTGCTGACGGAAAAAAAATTCTTGGCTACGGCGCCAGCACAAAAGGCAATGTGCTGCTGCAATATTGCGGCATAGGGGTGGAACATCTCCCCTGCATAGCCGAAGTGAACGAAGATAAATTCGGCGCATACACTCCAGGCACAAACATTCCTATTGTTTCTGAGGCAGAAGCACGGGCCATGAAGCCAGATTATTTTTTTGTTTTGCCTTGGCATTTTAAGGCAGGCATTTTGGAGCGTGAGAAAAATTTCCGTGAGCAGGGCGGAAAGTTTATTTTCCCATTGCCTGAGATTGAAATTCACTAAGTTGTCGCGGCAGGTATGAAAGACCTCAGTTTCTGCAAAAAATTCACAATACTGTTGCGCCCCCAAAAGGTATTGGCAATGAGGCTGACCGTAAAGAAGACGTTAAAAAAAGTATTGACTTTTTTGGGACTCCTTGCCGTTGCGAAACTGATTTTGAGAATCGTTCGGTCTGCAATCGAACGTATCCGGCTTTCTTTTTTTGCTTTTCCATGGTATCTTCATAATTATATAGTCGCTTATATCCCATGGCATTTTTTACGCATTCTAAGTTGCAAGCATCTTCTTGGCGTAAAAATTGGTAAAAACGTCTTTATCCATCTTGGCGTCATGTTTGTTGGCGATATAACTATTGGCGCGCACTGCGTTATTGGGCGCAATTGCTATTTGGGTGGCCCAATTAAAATTGGCGAAAATGTATCCATAACAGCCGGCACCTATATGTTTGCATCAACACACATTAAAGATAGTCCTTCTTTTGAAGGATATTATGACGCAATAGTCATAAACGATTATGCATGGCTTGGCGCACGATCCATGGTCTTGCCCGGGGTTTCCATAGGGAAAGGTGCTGTTTTGGGCGCGCAATCAACCTTGACAAAAAATATTCCGGATTTTGCAGTTTATGCGGGTTCACCTGCGAAAGAAGTAGGAAAAAGAAGCCAAGCTCTTGAATATGAATTAAACTACTTTGCCCCCTTCAACTAATATGCTTCATGCTGTTATTTTTGGCCACACAGGTCAAGATGGTTACTACCTTTCCCGCATGTTGCTGGACAAAGGAATCCAGGTGCAGGGGTGTTCACGCACGCAAACAGATTGTGATATAAGCAACTTTGAAAAAGTTCAGAATTGCATTCGCACAGCAAATCCAGATTATATTTTTCATTTAGCCGCGAACTCTACAACACGGCACGATGCTCTTTTTGACAATCATGCCGCAATTGCAACTGGCACGAGCAACATCCTTGAGGCAGCGCGTTTACACGCGCCCCATGCGCGTATTTTTATAGCTGGCTCTGCAATGCAGTTTTTTAACAACGGGCAACCCATTGATGAAACAACGGCATTTGCGCCAACTTCCCCCTACGCAACCGCCCGAATCTATGCCACATACCAGGCGCGCTACTACAGATCCGCATTTGGCCTCAAGACATATGTGGGCTATTTTTTTAACCACGACAGCCCCTTGCGCACAGAAGCACATGTAAACCAAAAAATTGCCCAAGCTGCCATGCGTATAGCTGCGGGCAGTAATGAAAAATTACTTTTGGGCAACATATCGGTTCGTAAAGAGTTTATGTTTGCAGCGGACGCTGTGGCCGCAGCGTGGGCGCTCATAAATCAGGATAGTATCTTTGAAGCTGTTATTGGCACCGGGCAAGACTACAGTATTGAAGATTGGGTTGCCCAATGTTTTTCGTGCGTTGGTTTGACTTGGCAGGATCATGTACTCTTGCGTGAAAAGTATACCCCAGAGTACACGCGTCTTGTTTCCAACCCTGCCCGCATACATACTTTAGGCTGGCGTCCGCAGTTTTCTTTTAACGCGCTGGCGCGCATCATGGTGAAAAAAGATGATTGCTGTCTGTGAGCTGAACTGTAAAAATACAAGCCATGAAACCCCCAATTTGGGATTTATTTATGGACTCTTGCAGGCATATCCTACAGAGCAAATTTTATTTTTTGCACACAGTAGTCATTGGGATGTTCTGAAAAAAAATGCCAATGAAAAGTCATTAGATACTACAAGAGTCTTGTTTCAATCCATCATTCCCTACCCAAAAACATCGCCACTCGCCTTACTGTGGAATTTTTTTCTTATAACATATATTTTTTATAGAATACGGAGCCTTGAAGTGCGAACTGTTTTATTTTTGTCAGCATCCTCTGCGCAACATTATATTATTAAATTTTTTGTAGATAAGATTAAATATACGCTGAAAACATGTGCCATTGTTTTACACGGCACGCTGGACACGCTGGCTGTCCCCAATTTTACAATAACGCAACATGCTGTGATAGAATCCTCAAAACATAAGAGCCTATTTGCTAAGATTTTAGCATGCAGCATTCGAGATCTCCCCCAAAAGGTATACTCGAAGGTATACTCAAAAGTAACATTCTACACTAAAAAAATATCACTACATTTAGCTGTAAATATTGACTTAAAAAAAAGTATTCTTTATAAAAATTCACACGCTATAAAATACATCGTACTGGCGCAGCACATACAAGATAAATTGAGTCATTACATAGATACTACAAACATGCAGGTGCATGTCTTGACATTGCCAGCCGTTTTTGCGCGTCCTTGTGCGGCTGCCCCAAACCAATTTTTAAAAATTGCTATTTTTGGCTATGGGCACTCGGCCATGCTGTATCGCTTGAATGTCGCCTTGGCGAAATGCGATATCCAGAAGGACTATGAAATTCGTATCATCGGCATGGATGGCAGTGCCACAGAAGCTTTTTCGCATGTTACGCATCCCATAAATCGCGTTCTAAAGCGCACTGAAATGGAAGCCCTTGCGAGCGATATAGATATGTTTCTGATACTATATGAAAAGGAACGCTATATTCTTTCGTGTAGCGGTTCAATTATTGAGGCTCACTCATATGTGAAGCCAGTTTTATATTTAGATAACCCTTGTATAAATGCTTTTAATCCGCCAGAAAATCCGGTCGGCATTGCGTGCGCGAACATAGATGAAATGGCAACAACCTTGACTGAAATAATAAATAATTTTGAAGAGTTTCGTCCAACACTTCAAAAGTTCAAATCTAACATGCTTGCGCAACGCGACAAGATCGATATCAGAAATAATCTGGAAACCCTGCGCGCCATCGTTGGATAACCTGTCTCGAACTGAGGCATATGAACATAGCCATTATTCTCGCCAGGGGAGGGTCAAAGCGTATTCCTCATAAAAAGTGCGGCAGTTTTGCGAAAACCCCCTGCTGGCCGCCAGCAGGCTCCGTTTGAGGAGCGGTACGTCCAACATGAAGGCAGCAGCGCCCACGCCCAGGCCCTGCCGCGCACTGATGCGGCTATGGCGCAGGAATGCCCCCTGCGTAAAGAACTGCGCCTGGAGGACGTCTCCTTCCGCTATCCCAACACTGCAGAGGGCAAGCCCGATGCCCTGCGCCACTTGCATATTCGCATCCCGCGCGGGAGCATGGTGGGCTTTGTAGGCCCCTCCGGCGCGGGCAAAAGCACCATTGTGGGCCTGCTGACCGGGCTTTCCCCCCCACCGATGGGCAGATGCTGGTGGACGGCCAGGTATGGACGACGCCCTGCGCGAGGGCTGGATCCGCGATAACGTACGGTATTTTTCGCACATTTAAAAAATGGAAGTAGCCCGCCAAGTTGGTTAGGCTTTGGTTAAGCAAAACCACCCAAGCAACAAGGAGGGCTACGGATGAAAGGTATCAAGGAGCTTGAGAAAAAGAAAGTTCCGGTTATCGCAGTGGATGAGCAGGAATTACGGTCACATGTGTCCGAGGTTGTCCGGCAGAGCGTTGAAGAAACGCTGAACGGTCTGCTGGATGCCGAAGCGGAAGCATTGTGCCAGGCCAAGCGCTATGAACGCAATGCACAGCGGGCCAGCACTCGTGCTGGTTATTATGGGCGGTCTTTACAAACC
>NZ_FNBX01000032.1 GCF_900102485.1 Desulfovibrio legallii
CCAACATGGGCATTGGCGGCATAACTCCCGCCATGAAGCTCGCACAGGTGTCTTAGGCTCTACTTGTAATCGCTCCTAAAAATGGGAAGATTACCGAAGCATGAGGAAGATCGTTTGTGCTCCGGAAAACCTCATTCCACAGCAGCTTGAGGAAGATACAAAATATTTCTCGATATACTCGAATCCTCGAAGAGAAAATGTCGGCTATTTCGGCTCAACCTTGATAAGAGACGTTCAAAGAGCTGGACTGCGTCCTTCGGAAAAAATTTGGGATTTCAATACAATTGCCTTGGCTGTTGCGGCCGCCGATAATTCGCTGACAAGGAAAAACAGTGCGGATGGGTGGACTCGGCAAATAAATTTAACCGTTCACCTCAATGATCCGGGTGTTTGGGAGCCTGCAAAGCAGGAGCTTGAAAAAACTCTTAGATTTCTTACAGGAGATTTTTGGTCTTTTACTTTTAAAGATAATGGTGTCACTCCGCCAAGAGCAAAAAGACTGAAACGATTCGATTGCGACTGTGTTTCTCTGTTGTCCGGAGGTGTTGATAGTTTAGCCGGGGCAATCGATTTGGTAGCTGACAATCACAAGCCGATTTTCATATCACAAGTTGTGAGGGGAGATGCAAAAACACAAAGAGACTATGCTAAAAGAATCAGACCTGATAGCGCACATTTCCAATGGAGCCACAAGATTCATCCCCCGCAAGGGGAATCTGAAGGTTCAACGAGAGGCCGGTCGATCATTTTCTTTGCTTTTGCAGCATTGGCAGCGTCTGCGCTCCAAGGTCAACCCAGCTCTCCAGCTAAAATATACGTTCCTGAAAATGGATTCATCAGTCTAAACATTCCGCTAAATTCAGGCCGCATGGGCAGCTTCAGTACAAAGACTACTCATCCTGTTTACCTTAAAGGCATTCAGAATATTTGGAATGAAGTTGGAATCAGCCTGAATCTCATAATGCCCTATCAGTTCAAGACCAAAGGAGAAGTGCTGGCAGAATGCAAAAATCAACAGCTTTTGAAGGAGTTGGTTTTTCAATCTGTGAGTTGTGGGAAATATCGGGTTTATAAGATGCAACATTGCGGCAGATGTGTTCCTTGTTTGGTTCGGAGGGCTGCATTTCAACACTGGGGAGAAGTTGACCAAACGTCAGGTGGCTATTATTCAGAGCAACTTGAACGAATAAATCATGGGAATCCCGATGATGTAGGTGCCGCTGCCAACGCATGTTTAGTTGCCGAGCAATCAGGAATTCAGCGTTTGGTTTCTGGGAACTTGTCTTTCGCCGACCACCAGAATCGAAGTGAATTCGAAGGAGTCTTTTCGCGAGGACTTAACGAGGTTAAAGAACTTTTATTGGGGAAAGGGGTGATATGATAGATCTGCATACACACCTTGATTTATACCCTAACGCGCTCGATATCCTTGCCCGGGTCAATAATGAGAACCGTTTTACACTGGCTGTTACAACAAGCCCAAGGGCATGGGTGGCAACCTCACAGGTCTTCAAAGAATATGGGAACATCAAGGTTGCCCTTGGCTTACACCCTGAAATTGCTGTTGAAAAATACAATGAACTTGACCTGTTATTGAGTTCAATTCCGAAATCATATTTTGTTGGTGAGGTTGGAATCGACGGTTCCACGAGGTATTTAAAGACTCTGGACAAGCAGGAGTTGATATTTGATAGCACTATCCGAGAGTGCGAAAAGGCTGGTGGACGAATTATCAGCATTCATTCTCGGAATGCGGCCTCAAAAGTCCTTTCAACTTTGAAGAAATACCCTGGCTGCGGAAAGCCTGTTCTCCATTGGTTTTCCGGCTCTATCGCAGAGCTGAAAGATGCTGTAAAAATGGAATGCTTTTTCAGTGTCAATCCCGTGATGACTTCAACGAAAAAAGGAAAGGACTTAATTTCAAGAATACCGTCAAGATTAATATTGCCAGAGTCTGATGGTCCTTTTGCATCCCGCAAGGGGAACCCTGTTATGCCTTGGGAAGCTATGGATGTTGCATCTGATCTAAGTGAAATTTGGTCAGTATCAACCCAGGCAGTTGAAGAGACTTTTTTGAGAAATTTAGATTCGCTCATGGATGGGAAGAGCTAATGCTCGGCCTGGACGCCATACCCGCCCAATGGGTCGACCGGGTCCTGAACTGCCGCCCCAAGGCCGGACATCCCGGCGTCAACCGCCTGCGACCAGAGTGCTTCTGGCCGGTGGATGCTTTGGAGCTAGCAGCGCAACTTATTTCAACGGAAACCAAGTAAACAGGAGGCGAACATGCCAAAGAAACCAGGATCACATCATGTCGTGCCCAACGCCGACGGCGGTTGGGACGTCAAGAAAGACGGCGCGACCCGCAGCAGCGGCCACTTCGACAAGAAGCAGGATGCCGTCGATGCCGGGCGCAAGATCAGCCAGAACCAAGGCACCGAGTTCTACATCCACGGCAAGGATGGGAAGATCCAGAACAAGGACAGCCACGGGAACGATCCGTATCCGCCGAAGGGGTGATGCCCGGGCCAATTCGATTCCCGTTTCGGGAACCGAACCGGCGTCCGAAAACCGGATTCGAAGTTGTTGCGGCTCGACGCCAGGTATCCGTTTTTACTGCAAACCCGTCACCCTCGTCCGGTGCTGGGAAATCGGGGGAGAAAATCGTTTCTCTGGTCGGGTTGTTGGGAAGTTGTTGTGCAAGATGACTTCGTCGTTTATTATCAAGGAGTTACGAGGAGCGCGGGCTTTGAGACTGTTTTGCGGTAGGTCGTCGTTCCCTCCACCAGATAGGTAATTAAAACCCCCGATCATTGAAAAATGGTCGGGGGTTTTTGCGTTTTCTATGATTAAATTACCAGTGAAATGGGCCTGCTGGTGAATTCTGTCAGCTCCTAATCGTACTCATGAAAAAAATCCAGCTATCCATTAATTGCATTACGGAACCATATCCGTAACTTGATTTTTATTATAGCAATGGTTTATGGTTCTTCCGGGTTTTCCGTGGGTAACCCCTGTCAGGAACTGGCCGGGTAGAGGTTTAGACCGCCACAGAAGAAGTAGATGGCTGTCTTGAAAT
>NZ_FNBX01000034.1 GCF_900102485.1 Desulfovibrio legallii
CCAACATGGGCATTGGCGGCATAACTCCCGCCATGAAGCTCGCACAGGTGTCTTAGGCTCTACTTGTAATCGCTCCTAAAAATGGGAGGATTACCGGTGTTGATCTGCCACTCATCGATGTGCAAAATAACCATAAATGAACGAGAGCCTTTCATTAATGTCTAAAGTCATGATTGATAACTGTGTAATGTCCACAGGGACCTCTGATCCTGCCCGATGGAGACGAATTGATTCCAATCCTAATAGCTTTTGTCCTGGCAATAAGCTTCTCATTTATGAAATCAAACAGTTAAGTGAATCGCAGAGAAAAGAAATGTCCGAGGTTTTGGCTATCGGGCGTGCAGTAAGAGATAATGTTTTTCAGGCATATTATTACACAGAATTGATGTGGGAAATTTTTCAGGGATATCACAGTGTTGAAAATAATCTTTCGCCACTGGCAGCATTCAGAGATACCCAGTTTGAGTCAGTTCCCGCTCCAATTGAGCGCGGAAAGCTTTTCTCAAGCGCAAATTGGGTCAAAGGGGAAGAAGTTGAGTTGTTTATGGATTTTTTATTAAAAGTTGACCCAGCAGATTTTCACATCAAAGTGCAGCGAATGGCCAAGTTTACGGGATTTGAACTGAATAACGCCAAAAATATAAGTGTATTTCAGCAAATGTGTGATGTCAAAGCTCTTGGGAGAAAGCGTGCGCGTGACGCATACCACCTGTGGGCTGCGGAATGTAGCGGAATAGAATACTTTCTGACTGTTGATAAGAAGTTTCTTAATCCGTATCGCACGTCAGTAAGGGACGAAAAAATATCCTTGAAGTGCAGAGCTGTATCACCGTCTGAACTAATTGAAGAACTTGGAATTTCTACTGATGGAATTTTTATTCCTGAATCTGGAAAAAGATTTTTAATGAGTGGTATGTCATTGTAGTGTAATATTGAGTGACCCTTCCCCAGGAAAATATACCATTGAAAAGTTAGTGTTCCTGGCATAGGAGCACAAGAATGAAACGCAGCAGATTTACCGAAGAACAGATTATTGGGAT
>NZ_FNBX01000035.1 GCF_900102485.1 Desulfovibrio legallii
TGCCGCGAAGATAGCGAAAGCTGGCGGAATTTTTTGCGCTACCTGAAAGAACGGGGCCTTGAACGTATCAAGCTTGTGACGTCAGACAAAAGTCTTGGTCTGCTGGAAGCACTAGGGCCTGTTGACACTAATTGCGTAATTGGTTGAACTTCTGTATAATCCCTTTATGAAACTGACAGAAGCACAATACGCTTTGATTAAGGACGCTCTCCCGCGCCAGCGCGGGAATGTACGTATGTCAAACCTTCAAATACTTAATGCCATTTTATACGTCGCTGAAAATGGCTGCAAATGGCGCGCACTGCCGGAGCATTTTGGCAATTGGAACACCATCTACGTCCGCATGAATCGTTGGGCCAAAAGCGGCACTCTGGCAAAGGTGTTTGATGTGCTACAGCGTCAACAGATTATTTCTATAAAAATTGAAGCTGTATCGCTCGATAGCACCATCGTGAAAGTCCACCCCGATGGGACCGGGGCCTTAAAAAAACAGGTCCGCAATCCATCGGGAAATCCAAGGGCGGATGGACAACAAAAATTCATATGGTTGCCGCAACTGCCCGATGCGCAATAATATTTAGTCTTTCCCCAGGCAACGACGGCGATGCTCCGGCGGGGAGAAAGTTGCTGTCATCTTGGGAAAAGAAACAAAACAGTTGCCACGTAATCATGGATCGAGCCTATGAGGGCAACGAAACTCAGGCTCTTGTTAGAAGCTTCGGCTATACTCCCGTGGTTCCGCCAAACCCTCGAAGGGTTACGCCGTGGGAGTATGACCGTGAATTATACAAAAAACGCAATGAGATCGAGCGCCTATTTCGTAGACTTAAAGGCTTTAGGCGCGTGGCAACCAGATACGACAAGCTTGATGTCGTGTTCGCCGCATTTATCTATTTTGCCCTCATTGTAGATGCGCTAAGATAGTGTCAACAGGCCCTAGGGGATTTTTATCCCCAAACCCGGTGGCAGCGTTGTGTGGTGCATTTTTACCGGAATGTGCTCCAGGCGGTGCCGCG
>NZ_FNBX01000036.1 GCF_900102485.1 Desulfovibrio legallii
GCTCGCAAGGCCCGCGCCAGCGCCTTAAGGCAGACCCAAAAATCCTGACCACGCGGGCCGCTACGAAATGTGCGAAAAATTCTGGACACTACCCACAAAGGGCGCGCTTTCTTTGCATGCGGTCACAGCAAAGCTTCCGCCGTTGATGCCGTTTGTTTCAACATCCACCACCCTCATGCCGCATTGCCGCAGAATGAACTGCACGACCTTGAACGAATAAAACTCTAAATGTTCGTGACAGATGGTGTCGTAGGCATTGGTGCGCAACATGCTTGGCATATAGCTTTGTTCAAAATGCCAAAGCCCGTCATCGGCCAGCACGCTTGCCACATCTTTTGCAAAAGCCAGGGGTTGCTCCAGATCGTAAAACATGGAAATAGAAGTCACAATGCGTGCCCGCTTGGATGGATAACGGGTCAAGACATCTGATGCTGAAAAGAAATCCGGTATCAACGCAATGTCATCTGGGTAGTAAGCACGAAATTTCAAGCCCGTAGGATCAATGCCTAAACGCTGGCAGGGCCTCGTATAGGCTTTGAGCGAAGTGGCATCGTTGGAGCCAATATCAATGACAAGGTCGTCATGACGCACGTTGGCCATATGCTCAAGACGGCGGATTTTTTGCTGCAAATGGGCAACCATTGAGGCATTCAGGCCAGATCGGTAGCCGTAGTTGTCGCCGTACATCTCTTCAAGATTGTAGGATTGGCGCAACTGAAGCAAGCTGCACGCGCCGCACAGCACAAGACCAAGTGGCCCCTTTGTAATCTGCGCATCTGGATTGCGCGGAAAGACGCCCGTCAACGCCTGCTCGCCCAAGGATACAACGTTGGTCATATCCCGACAGCCGCATACACGGCACGTGGATATTTCTGTATACGTTTTCGGTGTGTTCATGTGGTGTCCGCTGTGTTGCATCTCAATATTTGATAACGTACGGTATTTTTCGCACATTTAAAAAATGGAAGTAGCCCGCCAAGTTGGTTAGGCTTTGGTTAAGCAAAACCAC